>JAEUVP010000010.1 GCA_016786805.1 Chitinophagaceae bacterium
ATAAGGACTGAACTGGTTCATTTTTGCAGCCAGAGGAGGTGCTGTATAAGGCCCAAAACTTCCTGTAGAAAAATAGGATTGATTAGTATTGTTAAACCGGTAATCAGCACCAGCCAGTATCTCTATGTTCTTTAGCAACCAGCTGTTATAGATCTCTGCAAAATGTGTTCTGCCAGTATAGTCGGCACGGGAATAGGAGGAGAAAGGGTTACTGATATGCCCCGGTTCATCTACATACAGGCGTTGTGCCCTGTTATAGTTATACGTAACGTGAAGGGACCCCAATTTATGTTTATAAACAATACTTGTTCCTGCCTGGGTGTTTTTATTCAGGCCCGTATAATCCCGGTCATCTTTAAAAGCAGAAGCATCCAAATCAGTTTTATAACGGCTGTAAGAACTGAAGAGGGTGGCTTTTATTTTTGGCGAAACTTGAAACCCCAACTTGCTATTAACAGTATTTTGTTCAATGCCATCTTTATCAAATAGCCCGGTTTTATTTTCATCATATGCTGTAGAAAATCCATCTGAACCCAGGTGTGTATAATTGAAAGAGAGATCAGCCTGCTTTCCCTTTGTACTAAAACCAAGATTTTGCTGCAATGTATTATAGCTGCCACCGCTGAGATCTCCATATATGTTGAAAGTTCCTGCCGCCGGTTTCTTTGAAATAATATTAATAACACCTGCTACTGCATCTGATCCGTATAAAGTTGACTGACCGCCCTTGAGAATTTCAATTCTCTCTACCTGCCCGCTGGTAATGAAATTCAGGTCAAAATAATTACTGATGACGGACGGATCGTTAACAGGAATGCCATCCAGTAATATCAACACGTTACCTGCTGATGCGCCACGGATGGATACGGTCTGGTTGGTACCTAAAATATTATTGGCACCAATTATAGTGGTACCGCTAACTGTATTCAGCAGTTCGCCCAGTGTTCTTCCGCCGCTTTTCTCCAGTTGTTCCCGGCTGATAATTGTAATGACCTTGCCTGTTTCAGATTGTTTTTTGGGATACTTGTTGGAAGTGATCACCACTTCTTCGAGGGAGGTGCTGTCCTGTTGAGCCTGTAACTGACTGCCGATCATACTAGCAGCCAGCACAAAAAAATGTTTTTTCATTTATTGAAAAAATTTTGTGTGACTGCTTCCGAAAAAAAGATAGAAATATAAACGTCCTGGGACTTTTACATCTCATGCCTTTCACCCGAAAGCTGAATGTTGTTTGCTGATCTGGCAGGTCTTCTGGCTTAGCCTTTGTTGAAACCTTCCCATCTTGTTTTAGTTAAGACAGTGGTAACTCTTCAACAATTTTCTCCCAAGTTTTCTCTTGCGGAGGAACAGGGAAGAGGCTTTACAGCTACGGGGATAGCGCCGGAATCGCACCGGACTTCCCTTTTAACCCCGCCCGCAGACGGGGACCAAACCGGGGCAAATGTAAGGAGTAAAAAAAATATGGCCGGATGATTTATCAACAAGCACGGTATAAAATTTGCTTTATCAACTAAACTTTTTGTTTATAGCAGAGTCAACCTGTTCATCTTTTTGCATGAAGCAATTCTAAAATCTTACTGAATTTTTTAACAAGGAAGTAATACTGAAACGAAACCTAATTCGTTCGTTCCGCTATTTATTTCCTCTTCGCCCGTTCCCTTACTAAGCTCAATTACCAACGCTGCTTTATTTATTACCCGGAATGCGATAGCAATCCACAAACTATACACTATGAACAAAAGCCACCTGATGGCAGCAGCGTTATTGTTACTGATGAATGCAAAGAGCCATTTTATTTTTGGTCAGGATAATTCACAAAAATTTGAAATTGGTGCCGGGATAAGCAGTTTTATTTACCAGGGCGACTTAACTCCCGAACGACTGGGAAGCAGCAAGACCATGCGTTTTGGTATAAATTTATATGGAAGCAGGATCATAAGCCCCGCCTTTTCATTACGCACCAACCTGGCTATTGGCGGATTGAGGGGGGATGATGCGAAATACAAGAGTCCTGAATACCGGCAACAGAGGAGTTTTAATTTCCGAACACCGGTTATTGAGTTATCGCAATTATTGGTATGGAATCCTTTAGCAGGTAATTATAAAGACAAAGGATTTTATCCTTACCTGTTTGGAGGTGCAGGAATAAGTTTTTTAAAAATAAAGCGAGACTGGAGTAACTATAATGCTGAATATTTTAATGCAAGTGGTGAAAATGTAACTGCGAGGCTTGCCCTGGATACAGCACATGCTTTACCACGGGTAATCCCGGTAATTCCGGTAGGTGCGGGGATACGTTATAATCTTTCACAGCGGCTGGCATTGAACCTGGAAGGTTCCTACCGGATGAGTTTTACGGATTACCTGGATGGATTTAGCCAGGCGGCCAATCCTGCCCGTAATGACCATTATCATACGATTACAATAAGTGCTGTTTACCGGATAGGTAAGCGGAATACTTTCGATTGCCCGGTGGTAAAGTATTAGCTCATCAGAGAACCTTACTTTTTTTGCTTGATCCACTGAACTGAAACACCGGCATAATAATTACGGCGGGGTGCAGCATTATAGAAACGATTCCCGGCAGCATTGATATCATTGCCGAGGCTGTAACTTTCATCCAGTAAGTTGTCAATACCGGCATAGATAGTGAACCGGCAGGCACCCCTGTCTTTTTTCTTCCAGCCCAACTGGCATCCCAGTAAATGGTAGGGATCAGCTTTTGCAGTATTAGCATCATTCATATAAATGGAAGATGCTGCATAGTAACTTGCATTAAGGTATATGCCGTAGTTGAACTGGAGCTCAGTCAGCAAGGTGAAAACGGTAGACGGAACCGATGGTAATTCATTCCCGGAAAAATCATCGCTTCCTTTAATGAAACTTCCATACCGGAAATGGTTTAGCGTAACATCCGTTCTGGCAGAAATGCTCCTGAAGAAATTACTGGTTATAAATTGCCGGTAGTCTGCATGGAACTCAACTCCTTTTTGCTGTATATCACCCGCATTGACAAAAAAATCAGCACCGCCTGCATCACGACGTTGTACCAATGCATCA
>JAEUVP010000041.1 GCA_016786805.1 Chitinophagaceae bacterium
ATTGTATCTGCATTAGAAGGAGCTGCTTTTTTGAACAGCATCACATAACCGCATAAATTCTTTTTCTTCTGTTTATTAACCTGCACCGGTTTCATCATATGAAATTCTGAGAACTGGGGGATATAAGAATAGGAGATCACATTACCATCCACATCTCCCCATTTCTTTTGCTGGAACACCACCTGTTTTTCATTCCAGTCATACATTCTTACTTCATAAAGGCGGGAAGAGTATTCGCCGATAAAAACGAACTGGTACCAGCTTCCCTGGGTCAGCGGAACGATCACTGGCATTTCAAATTCGCTTTCCATCGCAATGGAAGCTTCTTTGAGTAATACAAAACCATCTTTGGAATAAAGTCCC
Organism: Chitinophagaceae bacterium; assembly: GCA_016786805.1. Classification (GTDB taxonomy): domain Bacteria; phylum Bacteroidota; class Bacteroidia; order Chitinophagales; family Chitinophagaceae; genus CADEDV01. The sequence goes on from JAEUVP010000041.1 coordinate 364, forward strand.
TTCAGGCTGTCAACCTGTTTAGTAATGATCTCATTGCTGCAGGATTGCTGGCGGATCACATCTTGTGATTGGGAAGTTGCCGCTAACAACAATAAGGCGGCGGTTATGAGGTACGGCTTTTTCATAAGAGTAACAAGGATCTTTGTAAGGAATGCGGACAACGATATAAAGTTATGATAACCATTACGGGAATTAAAGTTTTAGTCACTGAAATTGGATGGCACAGGTACATTTTCGTAGGGAATACACGGCAAGTTTCAGGCCACGGAAGGGATAGGGTCAACGGGGCATTTAAATTAGACCAAAACTTTAAGGAATGCAAGCGTTTATTGATTTTAGTTAACCGGGATTCCGATTGAAGTAGATCGCATTGGCCTGTTGGGTGCAGGTGATCACCAGGTCGTTTATACAAACATGTGTTGGTACAGTCGTCGTATAATAGATCGCATCGGCTACATCTTCTGCTGTTAATGGCTGCAGGCCGTTATAAATACTCCTGGCAGTAGCTTCATCTCCTTTAAAACGAACCAACGAAAATTCTGTTTCTGCTGCACCGGGATGAACGCCTGTTACTTTAATATTATGCCGGAGAAGATCAATACGCATGGCCTTGGTCATAGCATCGACGGCAAATTTGCTGGCGCAATACATGTTACCTTTTTCATACACTTCTTTTCCTGCTACGGAACCGAGATTGATGATATGCCCGGTGGTCCCTTCCGATGCATTTCTTTTTGCCATCAGTTGCGATACGGCTTTGGCTACATACATCGCACCTTTCACATTGGTATCGATCATCGTATTCCAGTCTTCCAGGCTGGCTTCTTCAAAATAGTCCCGGCCCAGTGCCAGCCCGGCATTATTTACCAGCACGTCTATGTTCTTCCATTCCAGTGGCAAGTTGCTGATGGAATCAAAGACTGCCTTTTCATCCCGCACATCAAAAGCCAGTTGCAGTACCGCCACGTTGAATTTTTTCTCCAGCTGTTCAGCCAGTTCCTGCAGGCGTTCTGTTCTTCTTCCGTTTAATACCAGGTCATAACCGTTAGCGGCAAATTTTTCTGCACAGGCTTTTCCAAAACCGGCAGTGGCCCCGGTGATAAAAACAATCTTTGACATAGACATGAATAATTAATAACTCATTCAGAGTTGCAGGAAGCAAGTTAAACCAAGTTTTTTGCAGCAGGTAATAATTTAGTGCTGACTTAGGTTACCTGATCAGGGTAACAGTTCCTTTCTGAAAATAAGGATTGCCGAGATAATCGGTGGCACTCACCATCCAGACAAATACGTTGGTGGCCTGGGGTGATCCATTGATGCGGCCATCCCATCCCTGGCCATTGGTGGTAGTATGGAAAACCATTTGCCCCCAGCGGTTGTAGATGCGGAAATACTTGATCTCTTTCATGCCGACAGCGATCGGCCGAATCACATCATTCAATCCATCGTTGTTAGGTGTAAACGCGGTGGGAACAAATATGGAAGGAGCTGTCTTGAATATTTTTACATTGACAAAAGCAGAATCAGAACAACCTGCTGCATTGAACACATCCACCCGATAGCGGATATTATCAAAACTTCCGTCATATATACCAATGGGATTGGCAATGGTTGGGTTACTGAGACCGGTGGAAGGAGTCCAGAGATAGCTCACCCCACCTTCTGCATTGAACTGTAAAGGCTGCCCGATGATCACCGCAGTATCACGACCGGCAAAAGGGATTATTTTGGGTAGAACTGTTACCAACATACTATCCCTGCCCGGTTTTGGACAACCCAGTGTATCAAACACTGATAATATATAATTAGTGGTTCTTGGCGGAGTGGCAATCGGGTTAATAATATTTGGATTATTCAATGAATTGGCAGGAGTCCAGGTAAATGATGTTCCCCGGAATGTGCCATATAATTGTGCCGGCGTATTGTAACAGATAGTTGTATCGGGTGCAAGTGTTACAAATGGATACGGGACAACGAATACAGTGAGATCATCTGTGGCAGTACAACTACCGATTCTTGCAATGACCTGGTAGGTGGTTGTAACAGTAGGGGTGGCAATCGGGTTAATGACAGTGGGATTACTCAATGTTGCTGCCGGACTCCAAATGTATTGAAGTCCGTCTGTTATAAGGCTCAGCTGAACAGGGTCACCCTGGCAACTGGTAGTATCTGCTCTTGCACTTAAAGTTACTCGATCCACCACTCTTACCCTTACCGTGTCATAGTTGCGGCAACCACTGCTTTCTAATTCTACCCGGTAGGTTGTAGTTACAGTGGGAGTAACAGTTGGTGTCGCTGTATTCGCATTAATAATATTAACAAGTGGTGTCCAGCTAAAGTTGCCGGTACCGATTGCCTGCAACTGCACGTTATCAGTAATACAGATGAGTGTGTCGTTGAAAGCAACTGACAAAGGTGGCCGGTCAAGGAGATTCAATACCTGTGTTACCGTATCAATACAGCCCTTGCTGCTGGTCACAATAAAATTGATCGTCTTGGGTCCCGCTCCCGGGTATTGCCAACTGGGGTGTTGCTGATGAGACGTATCGGCTATAGTGGTAAGATCGCCAAAACTCCAGCTCCAGCTGTTTACAGTACCATAAACGGTTCTTGTGGTATCAATAAACTGCACCGGGTTCAGGTAACAGATACCTGCTGTAGTAAAACCAGGAAAAAAGCCCGGAAAAACTTTTACAATCGCCGTAGCAGAGTCAGAGCAGGGTTGATTCCTGTTAGTGACTAACTTAATAGTATAAACGCCTGTATCACTGAAGGTGTGTGAAGGAGTGGCAAGCGAAGAAGTGTTATTGACCCCGCTGGCCGGATCACCAAATTCCCAGTAATAAGTGCTGATAAGTGCACTTGGTGTATTGTTGGAAAATGCCAGGGTAAATGGATCTCCCGTTACATCACAGCTTACATACTCCGGGCTTAAAGTGGCAGTTGCCCGGTCGCAATCACCCACTTTTATTTGCAGGTCTTTTCGTTGGGTGGCAATAGTAACACCATTCCTGATCTCGCTTACACAAACGGTGACCACATAGATACCTGCTGCGGGTGCGATACCAGAAAGTAAACCTGTTGATGTGTTAATAGTGATAGTAGAACCTAAAGGCGACGAGCCATTAAATCCCCCCCCCGAATAAGGAACCCAGGAATACGGAGGGCCTGAAGGAGGATTAGGAGCAGGGGCACTTGATGTTCCTCCTGTAAAGGCATCGCAGAATGAATATGAAAGTGCATCTCCATCATCATCCGTGGCGGCGAAGCTGTATAAAAAAGCATTATTAGCACAAACGATCACCGTATCCGGCCCGATGAATTTTGCGCTGTTATTAGCTGGTGCATTGGATAATAGTATTGTACCCGGTATTTCAGCCGTATAAGTAGCTCCAACTGAACTGGAGCCGATCAGGTTATTGATACCTGATATACGGCAGCAACGCTGGTAAGCAATAGTATAGCCATTTCCCGTTCCTGGTAATGTAACATCAAAAGTATAATACCCCACTTCATAACATACCGCCGGCGGGTTATTGATACAGGGGTCAGGCGATCCTAAACTCAGCGTTGCCATTTGTGTTCTCGGAATACTGGATGACCAGACCATTACACCGGTTGATTTATTATAGATGGCGATGGGTGCACTGGCATCCAGTTGGGCACCGGTAGAGAAACAATCCCTGTATAATTTTAAGGTTACTCGGTAGGTATAATCATTACCATTCTGGCTGACTAATGTATAGAACATTTCTCCCCCTGTAATATGGTTGGCAAAGGCGGGTAGGGTTACAAAAATGCTAATTGATATGAAGAACAGAATTCGTTTCATTGATCGGATCGGTCAAAAATGAGTATCATATTTCAGATAAAAATTGCGCCAGGGCCTTGTTGCTTTTATCAGCTTCCTCCAGCATACCCATATGGCCGGAATAATTAAGTACATGAATGTACGATTTTCCTGGCAGATGACATTGCTCCAGCACGTCTTTTATGGGAATGGCATTGTCGTCTTCACCCATGATAAAAAGCACCGGAACAGTACTGGTTTTCAGAACATTGGTCCGGTCGGGCCGCTGCATCATTGCCTGGTAATATGAAACGAGTGAGGGGGGTAAAAAGTTGCTCAAGCCGGCTATTTGTTGGTCGATTAATCCAGGTCGTTCATCCTTGGTCCGGGCCGAAAAGAGGTTGGGAGTGGCGGTTTTCAAGAATTCGAAAGCTCCATGCTCTTTGATGAAAGCGATACCTTTTTTCCGGGTGGCTTTTTTTTCTTCATTGTCTGCATAAGCAGAGGAATGAAAAAGACCAAAGCCATTCAGCAAGCCCGGGTATTTTTCAGCAAATGCGAGGGTGATATAACCACCCATGCTATGACCGATCAGGGTGCATTTTTCGATTCTTTCTTTATCCAGTATTTGTTTGATCACTTCCGCCATGCCTTCCATACTCATATCGTCAACCATAGCTGATTGGCCGGAACCCGGTAATTCAGGAATGATCAGTTGATGCGAATCTTTCAGGAAATCAACCTGCAGTTTCCACACATCACTGTTCTCTCCAAAACCATGCAGGAGTACAACGGGCTGGCCGGTGCCCGTAACTGCGTAATGAACGATGGCCTGGTCAATGGAGATGGTCTTTTGCACGTTATTTTCTTTTGCTGATGAAGTGACTTCTCACAATAATGATACCTAATACTGGTATCAGCGCTGTATTCAGCTGCTGCGGCAATATAAACCAGGCACCCAGTAATATAAGACTATAAAAAAAGATAAAATGGAAATAGAAAGCTACCCATTCTTTTTTACTGAAAAGAAAGAATGCAGCCACAGCATGGGTTGGCAATGCCCAGAGCAGGTTAAAGTTATTCTTACACATGGCATGCTCGGTGCCGAACCACATGAACAATAGCAGTATACCTAAGAGTCCAAGGATAAGAAAAAAAATAAAATCGAATATCTTAAAAAAGACAGGGTAGGAATATTGTTTCAATAAACTCAGTGCCAGCACGAGCAGGAATAAAATAGCAAAGACCACTACCGGTGTAAAAAATGATTCGTCATTGCGGTTGACTGTTGCAGGCAATAAACTGTTCCTTTCTGTTACTAATTTTTTATTTCCTGCTGCAGCACTGTCAAAAGCCATCAGCAAATAATCGGGTAAAAACATGGCTTCCCGGTTAGTGATCTTTTTATCTAACGGGCTGCCGAGTAAAATATCAATACCTAGCTGGCTCCAGTATTGGCCGCCTTTTTCCAAATAATCATGTATCAGGTTTCTGAAAGTAGTATTGCTATCCGGTAAAATATTCGTGGTTTGTAAGGGACTTCCTGTTACTTTTTCGATCATATCCCGCAGCCGGGTGGTGCAATTGTCGTAATTAAAATCGTAGCGGTAATATTTGTTTTCTTCTTTGGCATTTTCAAAAAGTGCAGCCACCAGTTTTTGCTTTTGTTCGCAGCTCAGGTTCAGTACTTGCTCCGTTACTCCTCTTTTGAAATAATCATATTCCGCCAGGAAATTATTTAGTTCATCAATGGAAACAAAGTAGAGCAACTTGCCCTGTACAAATTTTTTATAGAAACCGGGATCATTAAAATCGAAGGTGCCATAGTTGAAAACAAGATCAGTATTGGCATTATCATCTGTTACACGGATAGCACTGTGGCCAAAGGAAGAATACAATTCTTCACCCGGCGTGCAGGTCAGCAGGCTGATGGTCAGCTGGCAACTGTCTGTTCTTTGTTCGCTGACAGTTTGTGCTGAACTCAACAAGGAGACCAGTAAGCTTATTAAGCCGAAGAGTTTTTTCAAAGAAAATTATTTTGGTAAAAGTATTGGTTAACGCCGGTGATACCAACCGGGAATATTTCCATAAAAATAAAGTTTTATGGAAAAGCAAAATTGCAAAGTCTCATTCCTAAAAGTTAAACCATGGATACCAACAAAATTCTCTCTGCCGATCTGCTTGACCTGATCTTTGATGACAGGAACAAAGCCTACGGAGCGTATGATCTCCGAAAAACCTATTCAACCCGTATCAAAAAGTCATTGCTGATAACCGTATCAGTAGTGGGACTTGCGTTTACGGGAGCGGCCCTTGTATCAAATGCAAAAAAGGATAGTATTAATCAGTACATTATTCCTGATGTTCTTATTGCGACGATTCCGGATGAAAAACTACCAATACCCGAACCGGAAATCCGTCAACCTGAACCGGAGCCAGAAACCCGGACAGAACAACTCACCAACATGGATATTGTTAAGGACGAAGAAGTGGTGGAACCACCACCAACACAGGATGACCTGGCCGATGCAAAAATTGATGTAAAGAAACAGGATGGTGTTATTGATGATGGCACCGTTATTCCCGATAAACCTCTTGATGATGGTAAAGGGATCATTGATGTACCTAAAAACACGGAGCCTGATATTTTTGAGAAGGTAGAGATCGATGCAAAATTTGCCGGTAACTGGGAAAAGTTCTTAACCAGGAACCTGAACCCGAATACACCTGTTGATAATGGAGCCGCCCCCGGTAATTATGTGGTGCTGGTGCAGTTTGTAGTAGATGTGGATGGATCAGTGAGCCAGATCAAACCAATCTCTAATGTTGGTTATGGTATGGAAGAAGAAGCTGTAAGAGTATTAAGGAAAGCCGAGAAATGGGTACCGGCTATTCAAAATGGGAGACAGGTGAAAGCATGGCGCACACAAAAGATTGTTTTCCAGGTGCTGGGAGATGAATAAAAGAATTGAGGGAGTATAAGTTGTAAGTTTCCTGCCTGCTGTGTGAAAACACATTTGAAAATTTGCAGAAAGGGAACTTACAACTTATGTGTTATTAGCGTCTGCTATAGTTCGGTGCTTCCTTGGTGATCTCAATATCATGTGCATGACTTTCTCTCATGCCTGCATTGGTGATCTTGATGAAGGTGGCTTTCTTTAATTCGGCCAGGCTCCTTGCACCACAATAACCCATACCGGCTCTTAGTCCGCCTACATATTGATACACGATCTCTTTTAATGTTCCTTTATACGCCACACGGCCTTCAATTCCTTCCGGTACAAATTTCTTGACATCGTCCTCCACATCCTGGAAATAACGGTCGCTGCTGCCGGTGGCCATCGCACCGAGTGAACCCATACCCCGGTATTCTTTGAATTTTCTTCCCTCATAGATAATGGTCTCGCCGGGGCTTTCTTCTGTTCCGGCAAACACACTTCCCATCATCACACAATCAGCACCGGCTGCCAATGCTTTTACCATATCACCGGTATAGCGAATACCCCCATCAGCAATGACGGAAACATTTTTTCCTTTTACGGCAGTGGAAGCTTCCATTACTGCTGTTAGTTGCGGTACACCTGCACCGGCCACAATCCTGGTAGTGCAAATAGAACCCGGCCCGATACCCACTTTTATCGCATCTGCACCTGCTTCAGCTAAAGCTTTTGCACCCGCGGCTGTTCCCACATTACCGGCGATGACATTTATCTTTTTAAAATTCTTCTTTACATTTTTCAGCGCCGTGATCACTCCTTTACTATGGCCATGGGCACTGTCTAAGGCAATGATATCCACACCCACTTGTTGCAAAGCTGCCACCCGGTCCAGCATATCTTTTGTGATACCCACACCTGCACCTACCAGTAAGCGGCCATACGTATCTTTTACGGCATTGGGAAAACTTTTCAATTGCAGGATATCCCGGTAAGTGAGTAAGCCGGTCAGTTTTCCATTCTTATTTACTACAGGGAGCTTTTCTACTTTATGCTGGCGGAGAATGATCTCGGCTTTCTTCATATCTGTTCCTTCCGGTGCCGTGATCAGGTTATCCTTTGTCATCACTTCACTTACTTTTCTTCTCGGGTCATCTTCAAAACGGAGATCACGGTTGGTAAGAATACCCACCAGCTTTCCTGTTTTATCAATGATGGGAATACCACCGATCTTATTTTCTCTTACCAGCCGCAATGCATCACCCACAGTTGCATCCGGCATCAGGGTGATGGGATCAAGGATCAAACCGCTTTCACTTCTCTTTACTTTCCGCACCTGCTCCGCCTGTTTTTCAATACTCATATTCTTATGCAGGATGCCGATACCACCTTCTCTTGCCAGCGCCATAGCCAGTGATGCTTCTGTTACCGTGTCCATTGCCGCAGAAAGCAGGGGTACATTGAGGATGATATCTTTGGTCAGGCGGCTCTGGATATTGACATCACGGGGCAGCACTTCGCTGTAGCCGGGCTGTAACAGCACATCGTCAAATGTGAGGCCTTCGCCGAAAAATTTAGAGGAATTTGTTGTTGCGGGGGGAGTATTTCTTGTTGCCATGTGCAAAGATAGGGTGGGGAACATATTTGTTCCAAATCGGCTTAGCGGATCAGCATCACCGTCCCTTTCTGAAATACTTTCTTACCCGAATCCCGGTGTGTATAGCTGAGCATCCAGACATAAACACCCGAAGCCTGCTCCACACCATTTAATTTGCCATTCCATTTACTTCTCCAGTCACGGGAATAGAATACCAGTTGTCCCCAGCGGTTATATACTTTGAAATCAAGGTTATCGGCTTTCAGCGCATTATAAGGCCAGAAGAAATCATTCAACCCGTCATTATTCGGGGTGAATGCCGTAGGCACATCAATGTAGCAGTGGTTTAGTACAGTGAGTGATTGTGTTGCACTGTCAACACAGCCCAGCGTATTATTATAGGCTAATAATTTTACAGTATAATAGGCTTCTGTTGCCAATGTCGGAAAACTAACCGGTGCCGGATCTTTTTGTGTGCTGTTAGCGATCACATCAAATTTCCATTGCCAGGCATCAATTTGCCCTGTACTGGTATTGATAACTTCTAATTTATCTTCCGGGCAAATAATGTTGGCCATGGTAAAAGATGCCCTTACTTCATTGTCAAGTACAAGTGTTTGATTGGTTGTATCACTGCAAACCCCATTGCTGACGATCAGCTGAATCATATTGGTGCTGGTGGCCGGAAAAACAATCGTATGGGATTGTGTACGGACAGGAGTACCATTGTTAAAGGTCCAGGTCCAGTTGTTTACATCATGAGCTCCATCATGATTAAATGTTATCCTGTTCTCCCGGCAGGATAATGCCTGTGTATAATTGAAAGCAGCGGAAACAGTGTCTTCTGCCCGGAAGGAAAGTGTTTGAACAGGTGTTTGCTGTCCGCATTCATCGATCAGTACTGTTCCGTCATTACCGGCTTTTAACGTGACCTGGTAAGTTCCTTTGTTATAAATGGGAGCTGCAAAGTGAACCACCACATAATCCGTTTTTCCATTTACACAATTACCATTGGCGGACGCAACGGTAACTGGGCTTGGCCCGGTGACCGAGAAATCACTTCCGTTGGCAGCAATACTGTTACAGCTGATCTTTTTCGGGAAATAAATTTTTATCGAATCAGGCGCACAACCCACACGGCCAATACTGTCAGCAAAAATGGGTTGTGGAATAAAATACTGGAAAGGCACTTGCTCGTTTTGCGGGATGGCGGAACCACATATGTCAAGCAGTGTATTAGCATCCGAACCATTGTTGATCACTAATTGGTAATTACCGTTGGGCAAAGGTGCTGCTAATGTAAGGGTGATGGAATCCAAATCGAAGCCGGAAGCACAACTGCTGGCAACAGCACCAATTACAGTTGTTGCTGCAGGTAATAAACTGAATTCCGTTCCTCCTGCCGTCAGGCTGTTACATCGTATTTTCTTATTCAGCTTCAGCGTAATCTTTGTGCCATCACAATCTGCCTTAGCTGTTTGCAGATGCGGTTGTGTGGGATCTGTGATAACAGCAGTACCTCCGCCAAAAGAAAGGGTATAGCCACTTTGTGTATCTGAAAAATGGCTGATCATTAATAGATATTGATGGCCCACGATCAGGGTTGGCATGGCGGCAAATGTGGGTACATTATCTGCAGGAACAGATCCGCATTGAATGGTGCTGGCCCCGGTAGCGGATGCACCTGTGGGTCCGTAAGTACCGGACCAGTTGCCTGTAACTACAATATTGGTGTTGGTAAAAATCTGGTTGGGGTCAAGACCCGTAATATCATACAGTTGCCAGTCATAATCTTCATTGGCTGCGAGAGGAGTTATAACAAAACCTAATGTGCCGGCTACGTAACAGGTAAATTTATAGAAAAAAGGATTTTTATTTTCATACAGGGCACCACCGGGTACGTTGGAACAACCGGGCACGAACATACTGTTGGTATTACAAAGCGGAACAGAGTTTTGGGTAAATGTGGTGGTTCCACAAACAGGAAAGGCAGTGGAAGGTGTTTGTCCTAAGGTGGTACAGGGCTGGGCCATTACATTACCTGTCCATAAAAGGAACAATAAAATAACGATAGGAAAACTGACTTTATTAAACCGGCTCATCGGGATCTGCAACAGTTGATTTTTAGTAAAAAAGCTATGACAACAAAATAACCCAATCTGTTGCCTCAGTTCATCAGGCAAGCTGATAAAGTTTACCCGGCAAAGATAATATCACGTTTTGTAATTCAAGGCTTAATACAGCAGCGGCAACCGCACTGCTGCTGAGACCGCTGCGAATGTTGATCTCATCAATATTAACAGTTTCTTTTTCATTCAGAATACCAATGATGATCTTTTCATCAGGAGTCAGTTCGATAAAAAGCTCTTTTTGCTTTTTTCTCTCTTTGGGGCTCTTAGCCTTTTCTTCCCAGCCCATGACCTGCAGCAGTTCTTCCGCATCGGTGAGGAGCATGGCCTTATTATTTTTGATAAGATAATTGCAACCAGCACTTTTACTGTCGGTCACTTTTCCGGGAAAGGCAAATACATCTTTATTATAGCCATTGGCCAGTTCGGCCGTGATCATGCTTCCTCCTTTAATACCTGTTTCAATAACGATCGTGGCATCACACATGCCTGCCACAATACGGTTGCGGGTCGGGAAATTATGTTTATCAGGAATGGTGCAGCTCCGGAATTCTGTCAGCAGTCCGCCGTTTTTGGCCATGTCTTTTGCCAGTCCTGCATGTTGCGGAGGATAGATCTGGTCGAGCCCATGTGCTAATACCCCAACGGTCGGTAAATTATTTTTCAAGGCTGTCTTGTGAGCAATGGCATCTATACCATAAGCAAGGCCGCTGACCACCAGTATATGTTGTTCCGCCAGGTCTTTGACGAGTTTTTCAGTTACCTGCTTGCCATAGTCGGTATGGTTTCTTGTTCCGACCACTGCAATGATCTTTGCTGCATTCAGGTCAGCCGTGCCTTTATAAAACAATAATTCAGGAGAATCATAACAATTCAATAAGCGTTGCGGGTAGGCTGTATCGGTAATAAATAACGGGCGGATGGAATATTTTTCAATGAATTTTATTTCTTCTTCAGCTTCATTGAACTGATCAAATCCTTTAATGGAGGCAGCTCTTATTTCACCAATACCTTCAATGTTCTTCAGTTCGGTTGCTTTTGCTTTGAAGATGGCTTCAGCCGTGCCAAATTGCTCCACCAGTATCTTGGCCTGTACAGGACCGATATTAGGAGTAAGGGATAAGGCGATCTGGTATAGCAGGTCGTTGCTCATTGCCCCTTAAAAATAAAGCAATCAGGGATATTACAATAACAGTTTTCTTCAATTATTGACCCGTTACTTTCATTTCTGTGCGGCGGTTCTTTGCCCGGCCTTCTTCGGTTGTATTAACGGCTACGGGTTTTGTTTCTCCATAACCTTTCGCTACCAGCCGGGTAGCAGCGACCCCTTTACCGGTTAAATAAGTAACGACGGCTTTTGCCCGGTTATTCGAGAGGGCCAGGTTATCGGCGGGTTTACCCGCATTATCGGTATGACCGCCGATCTCAATTTTAAGAGAGGGATTCTCATTCAATAATTGTACTAACCGGTCCAGTTCAATTTGTGAAGCAGGTTTCAAATCAAATTTATTGACATCGAAAAAGATATTATTCAGTATGACAGAAGCGTTCACTTCTATCGGTTGCAACCCGATATTCTTTTCATATACAGAATCAGGAGATGATTGTGTCAATGAAAAATTATCAGAGTAAAATAAATAGCCTTTCCTGTT
>JAEUVP010000065.1 GCA_016786805.1 Chitinophagaceae bacterium
AAAGAAGCTTCCTGGCCGGATAAGATCCATACGATCTTTCCGTATTATGCCCAATTTATTAAAGAGCTGACAAAAGGGGAGCAGGTTAAAATTAATGTGGCTGATGAAACCATGAAGAATTTTGCTATCGGTCATTTGCAATATGCAGAAGTTGACCTGTCAAAAGTGGAATTCTTTTTTCATCCAACAAACGATGCCTGGTGCAGGGATCATGGCCCGGCTTTTTTGATCAACCCGGCAGCTAACCAAAAGAAAGTGATCGTGGACTGGGGTTATAATGCCTGGGGCAATAAATATCCTCCTTATGACCTGGATGATGTGATCCCCACCCTGATAGGTAAACACTATAATATTCCGGTGTATCACCCGGGTATTGTGATGGAAGGGGGCTCTGTTGAATTTAACGGGAAAGGAACAGTGATGACATCCACGGCCTGTTTATTAAATCCAAACCGTAACCCGCAGTTGAACCAGCAGCAGATAGAAAAATACCTCTGCAATTATTATGGCATGGAGCAGGTATTATGGGTGGATGAAGGTATTGTGGGCGATGATACCGATGGTCATATTGATGATACCGTCAGGTTTGTAAATGAAGATACCGTGATCACAGTTATAGAAGAGAATAAGAACGATGAGAACTATGCGTTACTTCAGCATAACCTGCAGCAATTAAAGGCTATGCGATTATTGAATGGCAAGCAACTCAATATTGTTGAACTACCCATGCCCGATGAAGTCATTTGGGAGGAGCAGCGATTGCCGGCATCCTATGCTAATTTTTATATCGCCAATAAATCTGTGATCGTTCCAACCTTCCGTTGCGATAAAGATGAAAAAGCACTACATATCATTCAGGGCTGTTTCCCCGGCCGGGAAGTAGTGGGTATTGATTCAACTGAGATCATCTGGGGACTGGGTAGTTTTCATTGCCTGAGCCAGCAGGAACCTTTCGTATGATTTTTAGTATGGTAAAAGGAAAGCCCCTTGTAGAAACAAGGGGCCTCTAACGATTGCTTGCCATATTAAAATCTTACTAAACCATTTTCTCTTAGAACGAATAGACAGCAGCAAACAGGAAATTGGCGGCTGCTTTTTTGAATACCCCGTCTTTATCAACAAAAGTTTCTTTGTTGGAATTGTCTAACCGGAATTCAGGAATGAAGGTGAAACCTCCTGACTTGAAATTGGCGGATAACGTGGTGGCAAAAATGTTACAGCCATCAGGATTTACAGCAATTTTCAGGTTGTTCTTATCGCTGAAATATTCTCCCCTCAGGGTAAGACCAAACCAGGGTTTGGGATCGAAATTCAGGTATAAAGCTGAACCCCACCAGGCCAGGCTTTCTGTATTCTTACTGCCATCCCAGAATTTGGTTGAATTAATGGTACCGTTATACCCAATATTGAACTTGTCACTTATTTTGGCAGTTATCACTGCATCAAACTGGTTGGTCTTTGATGTATCAGGGTTTTGTCCGCTAACATAGTTCAGGAAGAATTTTACATTATCAGAAGCTGCAAAACTATACTGCGCCAGTATAAATTTCTTATTGATATAAACATCCGGTGGAATGCGGAAGTCTGTAGCGTTAGCAACACCCAGCATCACACCGTGTTTTCCTTTACTAACTTCTGCCTTTAAACCGGTGTGGGAGAATGGTCCGTTCGTGAACATATAGCTCATACTGTAGTTGCGGTTCAGCTGTGGGTCCAATAACTCATATCCAACATGGGTGCCCCAGGTACCGAGTGTAAATTTCAACCAGTCGGTGGGGGAATAGCTGACATAAAGTTGTTTGATGGCCTGGGTGATTCCATCATCTGTGTAAGCAAAACTTTTTGCCCTTGGACCAAATCCCAGGTCAGCCACAGCACTTACTTTTTCTCCTTTATGTTCAAATTTCAAACTGGCCATGCCCAATGAGAAAGCATTATGCGTTTGGGTGAAGCTGGTGAAACTATTAGCTGTTGTTTTACCAAAATCATATTTATAATAACCATCCACTGAACCGGTAATGGTCAGCACCGGTGCTTTCTTTTCTTCTTCCGGAACCGGAGCGGCTACAGAGTCAGTAACTAAGGATGCGATCTGGGCTTCAGCGAAAGTAAATGACAGCAAGCCCATGGCTGCCACAAAGAGTTTTTTTTGTAACATTGTAATGCATTTTATATGTTAAGAAAAGGGTACGGTAGGTATATGCTTTTGCGAGAAGTTTATACCAGATATACTGTGCCTTTTTCTGTTTTATTTAATTTCTGATGGTTTTTCTTCAATAGCCCCGTTGTTGTGAACTAACAAGGTGCCCTGGAGATATTTTTCGTCGTGTTGCGAAGCATCCAATCCTTCTTCTTCTTCACTTTCACTAACTCTCATTGGTATAACGAAGTTGATGAACTTAAAGATTGCATAGGAAACGATGAAGCTATAAGCGACAACGATGGCCATGGCTTTCAACTGGGTGAAAAAGAAGCCCGGGTTTCCGTAGAATAAGCCCTCAGGACCACCGGCGATACCATGTACTTTAGTGCTGGCAAAAACACCGGTCATCAGCATACCCACCATACCGCCAAGACCATGGCAGGGGAATACATCCAGTGTATCATCCAGTTTTGATTTTTGTTTGATGCTGACCGCTATATTCGATACAATGGCACCAACCAAACCGATGATGATACTTTGGGGAATACCTACATAACCGGCAGCTGGTGTGATGGCTACGAGACCAACAACTGCGCCGATACAGAACCCGAGTACAGAAGGTTTTTTCCCTTTTATTACATCAAAGAACATCCAGGCCAAACCTGCAGAAGATGCAGCGGTGGTAGTTGTTCCAAAAGCATTTACCGCTAATGAAGTGGCGCCGACCGCGGAGCCGGCATTGAAGCCAAACCAACCAAACCAGAGTAAACCCGTTCCGATCAGGACATATGGAACGTTAGCAGGAGGGATCTCTTTATTTTCAATATGTGATTTTCTTCTTTTCAATACCATGGCACCGGCAAGGGCAGCACAACCTGCTGTGATATGCACAACTGTACCTCCGGCAAAATCCCAGGCACCCATCTTAGCAAGGAAACCTTCCGGATGCCAACTCCAATGTGCTACGGGTGCATAGACCAATAAGGCAAAAAGAACAATGAATAAAATATAAGAGGTAAAACGGATACGTTCAGCAACGGCACCCACTACCAGACCGGGAGTGATGATGGCGAACATTAACTGAAACAGGGAAAACAAGGATAGGGGGATCGTGTTTGCCAATGGCCAGGCAGCTCCTGATTTTACGCCGTCATAGAATGCGTAAGTAGATGGGTTACCAATGAAACCATTGATTGATTCACCAAAAGCAAGACTAAACCCGCATACCACCCAAAGTACACCAACGATACCAGCGGCAACTACGCTTTTGATCATCGTTGAGATCACATTTTTACGGTGCACCATACCGCCATAGAAAAAGGCGAGGCCCGGGGTCATGAGGAAAACGAGGGCTGTGGAAACAAGTACCCAGGCAATATCAGATGAATTGTACTGGGGATCTTTT
>JAEUVP010000076.1 GCA_016786805.1 Chitinophagaceae bacterium
TTCAGCTGCTTTTTACCTTCTTCAAAATAATGATCCATGCTGTCTTTGGAAGTATACCAGTACAAGCTGGGATGATGTTCTTCCAATATCTCCCGGTACAACGTATAATCTCTTTCCACCTGTTGCAGCGAATATTTTTTATTTGGAGAGTAGGAATGCTTGCCGGCACTGCAGCTAACCAATAGCACCACGATAATGAACAACCACAATTTCCTCATA
Source organism: Chitinophagaceae bacterium (assembly GCA_016786805.1). Taxonomy (GTDB): domain Bacteria; phylum Bacteroidota; class Bacteroidia; order Chitinophagales; family Chitinophagaceae; genus CADEDV01. The sequence continues at coordinate 220 of JAEUVP010000076.1, forward strand.
TGCCAACTTCTTAGTAGACCCGGTTTTATTTCAGGTGATTCCATCCCTGTGCGGTGAGAGTATGTTTACTGCCACCTTTGGTGATGATATGGGCACCCTGTTCGGGTTCTGTCATATAGCCCACCACACTAATTTCCTCATTTAATACCAATTTATCGTATTCCGATTGAGGAATGGTAAAAACTAATTCATAATCTTCCCCGCCACTGAGGGCACAAGCAGTAGGATCAATTTCAAATTTGAAAGCAGCCTGTTTCATTTGTTCATTCACAGGTATTTTATCTTCGTATAACACACAACCCAAATTACTTTGTTTGCAGATATGTAATACTTCTGAACTCAATCCATCACTGATGTCCATCATCGCTGTCGGTGTGATCTCCGAACTGGCTAAAAATTCAATGATATCTTTCCGGGCTTCCGGCTTCAGTAATTTGCCGATCACAAAGGATTCACCTTCCAGGTCGGGCTGCACACCCGGGCTTTCCATATAGATCTTCTTTTCTCTTTCCAGGAATAATAAACCTACATAAGCAGCACCGAGGTCACCACTTACACAAAGCAGGTCGCCTTTCTGTGCCGTACTTCTTTTGACAAACTTATCTGGCGCCACTTCACCAATGGCCGTTACGGAAATAATAAACCCTTTCTGTGAAGAAGTGGTATCGCCACCCACCAGGTCAACGCCATATTTGGTACAAGCTGCATAAACACCTTCATAAAATTCATCCATCGCTTCCAGGCTAAACCGGTTGCTGATGCCCAGGCTGATGACAATTTGTGTGGGGATGGCATTCATGGCATAGATATCACTCAGGTTCACGATCACACTCTTATACCCCAGGTGTTTCAGTGGTGTGTACATCAGGTCGAAGTGAACACCTTCTACTAACAAGTCAGTGGTGACCACAGTTTGTTTACCAAAATGATCGATCACGGCTGCATCATCGCCTACGCCCAATACCGAAGAAGCATTTTGCAATTCAATATTTTTGGTCAGGTGGTCGATGAGACCAAATTCGCCAAGAGAAGATATTTCTGTTCTGTTTTCCATTTACCGTATTCTGTTTTATAAATTCTGTTTCTAACTTTCTACAGTTCTCCTCCATTAATCACCTTCAGCATCTCGTCATGTATCTTTCCATTCGTCGCTAAGATCCGGTGTTGATAGATTGAGAACTTACTGCCGGTAAAGTCCGTTACTTTTCCTCCTGCTTCTTCCACGATCAAATAACCGGCTGCACTATCCCAGGCTTCTAATTTATGTTCATAAAATCCATCAAAACGACCGGCAGCCACCCAGCAAAGATCGATTGCAGCGGAACCTAAGCGACGCACCGGCACACCCTTGCGGATAAAACGTTCAAATATTTCCAGCGGACCATTCGGCATATTAATATAGGTATAAGGAAAACCGGTCACCAGGCAGGCTTTGATTGCCTGTGTTTCTTCACTCACCCGGATCGCTTTATCATTCAAGAAAGCACCTTTTCCTTTTTCAGCAAAGAAGAGTTCATTCAAATGAGGGTTATAAACACAACCTAGTATGATCTCGCCTTCATGTTCGATACCAATCGAAACACAGTTGAGCGGAATACCATGTGCAAAATTTACGGTACCATCAATCGGGTCAATGATCCATTTATAATTGGAATCCTGGATGATCTCGCCGGTTTCTTCGGCCAGTATCTGGTGATCGGGAAATTTAGATTTAATAATATCCATGATCGCTTTTTCGGATGCATGGTCGGCTTCGGTCACCAGGTTATTGACACCTTCTTTATTACTGATCTTGAATTCGCTGTTAAAAAATCGCTGTATCTCTGCGGCGCCAGCTTTGGCAGCCTCCATAAGTGTTGTCTTGAGCATGGGCAAAGATAACTCTGATTTTAGATTGCAGATTTTAGAATTTAGATTTGGGGCTGTTAAGCATGCAGTTATCCATCATCATAGTCAATTATAATGTCCGGTTTTTCCTGGAACAATGCCTGTGTTCGGTACAAAAAGCAGTGACGGGAATGGAAGCGGAACTGATCGTGGTGGATAATAATTCCCCGGATGACAGCCTCACTTACCTGCAACCACAATTTCCGGGTGTTCATTTTATTGCCAGTGCGGAGAATTTGGGTTTTGCCAAAGCCTGTAATCTCGGTTTGCAACAGGCAACAGGTCAGTATATAGTATTCCTGAACCCGGATACGATCGTGCCGGAGGATTGTTTCCGTTCCTGCATCCGTTTTTTTGAAACCCACCCGCAGGCCGGGGCACTCGGCATTAAAATGCTGGATGGAAAAGGACGATTTCTCAAAGAATCCAAACGGGCTTTTCCTTCACCGATGACTTCTTTATTCAAGCTCTTTGGTTTGGCCACCCTGTTTCCTTCTTCTAAAACGTTTTCAAAATACCATTTGGGTCATTTGAATGAGAACGAAGATCATGAAGTGGATGTACTGGCGGGAGCATTTATGATGATCCCGAAAGAAGTATTGAATAAAGTGGGCGGGTTTGATGAAACCTTCTTTATGTATGGTGAAGATGTGGACCTGAGCTACCGCATACAAAAAGCCGGCTATACCAATTACTATTTTGCCGGCAGTCATATCATCCACTTCAAGGGAGAAAGTACCCGGAAGGGAACGATGAATTATGTCCGTATGTTCTATAATGCCATGAGCATTTTTGTCCGCAAACATTATGGCGGCAGCAGGGCCGGTATCTTTCATTTTTTGATTCATCTTGCTATTTGGGTAAGAGCAGCCTTATCGGCGCTGGGCCAGTTTGTACGCCGTATTGGTCTCCCATTAATAGATGCAGGGCTGATATTGCTTTCTTTCTGGCTCATGAAAAATATCTGGAACCAGTATGTAAGAACTGATATTGAATACGAGAATCGTTTATTATGGATCGCTTTCCCGGCCTATACGGTGTTTTACCTGATCACTGCGTATTATGCAGGACTGTATGACCGCTGGTATAAATGGACAGGCCTGGTTCGTTCAACAGTCATGGCCACGATTGTATTGCTGGCCGCTTATGCATTATTACCGGAACAATACCGGTTTTCAAGAGGCATCATTTTATTTGGAGCTATGCTGGCCTTTTTGCTGATCAGTAGTTTAAGGTGGGTGCTGATACAAACAAAAGTGCTGACGAGTAATAAAGAAAAAGAAGAACATGCCACTACAGTGATCGCAGGTTCCCCGGAAGAATATTTGCAGGCTGTTCAACTAATGAAAGAAGCCGGCTTACAGGAAAGAATACTGGGCCGTATCGCTGTTGATGATAATAAAGAGGGTGCGATCGGCCAGGTGAATGAACTGAATAAATTGTTATCCGTTATTCCCTTCCGGGAGATCATTTTTTGCCAGGGACAATTATCGTATGCCAGCAGCATTGCTATCGTAAAAACATTGCCGGGCTTCCTGAAAATAAAATTTCATGCAGCCGGCAGCCGGAGTATTGTTGGCAGTGAATCAAAAGATACATCCGGGGAAGCCTTGTCCACTGAAAATGGATTTAAGCTGGCTGAACCCGGCAACCGGAGAATAAAAAGATTAGCAGATATCATCATCTCCTTTTTATCATTAGCCAGTTTCCCGGTGCATTTGTTATTGGTAAAAAAACCGGTTTCCTTTTTTGCAAACTGTTTGGCAGTTCTCACGGCCCGGAAAACCTGGGTGGGATATATTAAAAATGAACAAAAGCTGCCGGCACTCCGAAAAGCAGTAATGACCTGTAATGGATTTCCTGCAGTACAACCCCAGCAATTACCCGACGAAAGCCTGTATAAGCTGGATTACTGGTATGCCCGCGACTATGAACCCATATATGACCTGAAATTATTGTGGAGACGGTATCGCCATTTGGGCGGATGAAGCGATTTGCCCCTATATTCGCAGACCTTTGCGCTGAAACATTGTGTAACTTTAAAGCTATTGTGATAATTAATGGCGTCCATCATTGATATAAAACTACCCAAAGCCATCGCTGCTGCTCTTCGCCTCCCGCCCAATGATCCCCGCCGGCAGCAGATACGGGTATTGAAAAAATTACTGAAGAAAGCAAGGTTCACCGAATTCGGTCAGCAGTATCATTTTGATGACGCTTTGCTCAGCCGTCATCCCGGTAAAAGTTTCCAGGAGTTGGTCCCTGTTCACGATTATAATAAGATCTATGAAGAATGGTGGCAAAAAACATTAGATGGTGTACCTGATGTAACCTGGCCGGGTAAGATTAAATATTATGCATTAAGTTCCGGCACATCAGAAGCAGCAAGTAAATACATACCGGTTACCAAAGACATGCTGCGCAGTAACACGGTAAATTATCTTCGCCAGTTGCTAAGCCTGCTGAATTATGAAGAGGCTAATAAAAAAGCCATGACCAAAGGCTTTTTAATGATTGGTGGTGCCACGGATTTAAAAAAAGGAAGAGCAGGATGGTTTGCCGGCGATCTGAGTGGTATCCTGGCCAAGAAAAGACCGTTCTGGTTCCAGAGTTTTTATAAACCCGGCGGCCGCATTGCCGCCATGTCCGATTGGAACCAGAAATTGCACGAGATCGTGGAACATGCCAAAGAATGGGATATCGGTTATATCGTTGGGGTGCCTGCCTGGTGCCAGATGTGTATGGAAATGGTGATTGAACATTATAAAGTAAAAAATATTCACGAGATATGGCCCAACTTCAGCTTCTTTGTACACGGTGGAGTTGCTTTTGAACCGTATAAGAAAGGGTTTGAAAAATTACTGGGCAAGCCCATCGTATACATTGAGAATTATTTGTCCAGCGAAGGGTTTATTGGATATAAAACAAGGGAACATGCAAAAGGCATGCAGCTGATCCTGAATAATAATATCTTCTTTGAGTTTGTCCCTTTTGATGATAAGAATTTTGATAGTGACGGTAAGATGATCGAGAACCCGCATGCCTTAATGATCCATGAAGTAGAGGAAGGAAAAGAATATGCCCTGCTGATGAGCACTAACTCCGGTGCCTGGCGTTACCTGATCGGTGATACCATCAAGTTTGTGGACCTGGAAAAAAGTGAAGTGGTGATCACGGGCCGCACCAAGCATTTCCTGAGCCTGGTGGGTGAACACCTGAGTGTGGAGAATATGAATAAAGCTATTGAACTGGTGAGTGAAGAATTGAATGTAAGTATTCCTGAATATACGGTGGTTGGTTTTCCGCATGAAGGTTTTTTTGCCCATAAATGGTACGTGGCCACGGATGATAAAGTGGATGCGGCTGAGTTGGGGAAGAAGATCGATCAGCATCTCCGGGCATTGAATGATGATTATGCTACGGAAAGGGACAGTGCGTTGAAAGAAGTGTTCCTGGAAGTATTGCCCGAAGAAAAGTTTTTGCAGTTCATGGCACTGAAAGGGAAACTGGGCAGCCAGCATAAATTCCCCCGGGTGATGAAAGGAAAAATGCTGGACGAATGGAACCGTTTTTTAAAGACCGGGGTGATTTAAATAAATAATAAGGTAGTTTAAACCTCTTTCATTTCCCGAAAGGGGTTTTTTATTTTAGCTTTGAACACATTGTATGATTGAAGCTATTTTAAAAGGACTCGGATTTGGTTTACTGCTCACCATCGCAGTAGGTCCTGTTCTTTTTTCTATTATCAAGCAAAGCCTGAACAACGGGCATAAGGGAGGGTTTTCTTTTATCATCGGTGTATCCGCCAGTGATATCACCCTGGTGCTGGTCAGTAATATATTTACAGAACTCTTTAACCAGATCAAAGAGTACAGACTGCAGATCGGTATTGCAGGCTGTGTCTTCCTGATCACCATGGGGGTCTATTTTCTTTTTTTCAAAAAAGTGAAAGTGAATGAAGAAGGAAGGGCCCTGATCATCAAATTCAGGAAAAGAGATTATGCCAAAATATTCCTGTCAGGCTATTTTATGAATACGCTGAACCCCGGTATTTTTATTTTCTGGATCACCACCTCAACAGCCGTGATCACTCATAGTGTGAATCAGCGGATCATCATCTTTGTTACCTGCTTGTTATTTGTATTGTTGTCGGATGTTCTTAAAGTATTACTCGCCGGTAAGATCCGCAACCGGCTGACGCCTCATAATATTCATATCATCAACCGCATCAATGGTATTATCCTGATCGGTTTTGGTATAGCCCTTATTGCCGGACTGTTATTTTACCCGGCGCAATAAATAATTCTTTTAGATAGTATATTGCGCATCAATGGCAACAAGCTCCACTAACTCTCCCTGGAAAAAAGTATGGCGCATCACTAAAAAAGTGCTGTTCTGGCTATTCATTCTCCAGTTTGTATATATTATTCTCTTGCGCTGGATCGATCCGCCCATTACCATGACGCAATTAGTAAGTTGGGTAAGCGGCCATGGATTGAAAAGAGATTATGTGGACCGCAGCGCTATTTCGCCGAATGCAAAACTGGCCGTTATCGCTTCGGAGGACCAGTCATTCCCCGATCATGATGGCTTTGACTGGAAGAGTATTAAAAAAGCGATGGCGTATAATGAAAGAAAGCCGGGTCGTATCCGTGGCGGCAGCACCATCAGCCAGCAGGTGGCGAAAAATGTTTTTCTCTGGCAGGGAAGAAGCTGGGTGCGCAAAGGTCTGGAAACCTATTTCACCTTTATGATCGAACTCTGCTGGAGTAAAGAACGTATACTGGAAATGTATTTGAATGTGGCAGAGATGGGTGACGGTGTATTTGGTATTGAAGCGGCAGCACAATCTTATTTCAATAAGCCGGCAAAAAATTTATCAAGACAGGAAGCGGCTATGATCGCTGCCTGTTTACCCAGCCCGAAAAGGTATAAAGTAAAACCGGCTTCCGGGTATGTCGCTGCAAGGTCCCGCACCATCGTACAACAAATGAATAACCTGCAAAGCGACCCGGATATACAGGAAGTGATTGATACTTCACCGCCAGGCAACAAGAAATAAATTATTCTACCAATAATTCAATCTTTGCACTGTTATGCGTGGGACCATAGGCACCAGCATTGATAGCAAAACGTAAATAGTATTTTCCTTTTTGCAAACCGGGATTGATGGTCAGGCTTGTTTCTTTCTCCTTAATCATTTGGGAAACGGTCAGTAAAGTGAACACATCTTTTACCCAGCCCTTTTTCCCAAATACACCGATCCGGGTGGTATCATTCAGCGGAGTTGTATGATCTTTTATGAATGATGCATACTGCTCCGGTACTGTGAAACGGCATTGGATTGTAAATTCATCTCCTTCTTTGATAGTTATTTTTTTAGGAACCACATCAACAAGGATCTTTGCAAACGAAACAAAGTCCGGATCATATTTATAACCTACATAACCAACAGGTGTCTTCAGTGAATCAGGGAAACGCCAGAGCTGGTATTTATCCAGGAAATAAACCGGCTTACCCAGCACAGCATTCTCTAATGGCCAGAAATTATAATTGTTTCTCCCCCCGGCGATATAATGATTCAGCGAATAGGTCGGTTGCCCGGAATAGAACCAGTACTTGGAAGCCCGTTGATAAGAATTGCTGAATACGATGGGTAATCCTTTTGTTCTTTCTTTCATTTCAGCCGGCCATGCTTTCCAGGAATGATACCTTTCTTTCACGGCTTTTAGCGGGAGAATATCCCGGATCATGGCAATTCGGCCAAATAAAGTGAGCAATAATGTAATTGGCAATAACTTATACAAAAGTGTCTGCCATTTTATTCTTTCAGCAATATAATTATGGGCCAGTATAATAAGCGGGACCAATGCCGGCGATGTCCAGTTGGCTTCCACTTTTCCCCGGAACGAACTCAGCAGGAAAAAAGCATAAATACCGATCATAGTAAACCGCAAAGCTCTTTCGGTTTGATTCGTTGCCTTGTATAAAAAAGCAGCGGGCAAAAGAATGAACCCTGCAATGGGCCCCGGCAACAACAATTGCCCGATGATATAATCACCTGTATGTGAAAATTTATAGGGATTGACATTGCTTTCAAACAAATGATACCGGAAGCTGACCCAGTCGTGCTGGTATTGCCACCAGAGATGCGGAGCAAACAATAAAAGGGCGATGATTCCCGCCACATAGGTCTGGTATTTTGTAAACATTTTCCAGTTGGCCAGCAGGGAAAAGAAAACGATCAGTACTGCATGGTATTTACTGTAGAGCAGCAAAGCAATAGCCAGGCCCAGCAGTAATGTATTTTTAATAGATGCAGCCGTAGTGAATTTTTTATAACAGAGAAAGAATACCGCAGTAAAGAATATTAACGGAATATCTGGTACGGCTACAAACCCGATCAGTTGTAATACGGCAATAGATAAAGCAATGGTATAAAAGAGGAACGGGTTCTTTTTGTCGATCAATTTTTCAATGATGACAAGGGAAAGAAGGTTCAGTAATAAAGGATATAATCGGACGCCGAGCTCATTCGGGAAAATGGCATAGCCCATTTTGATCAGTAAACCGATCATCGGCGGATGATCATAATAGCCCCAATCTAAGTATTGCCCATACACCCAGTAATAAGCTTCATCGTCCAGCAATTCAGTAAGACCGGCCTGTGCCAGGCCCAATACAAGCCAGCAGGTATAAAAAAGTAGGCGGTGCTGTTTTTGTAAAAAAGAAGTATTCATTGCTGCTGCGAAAATAGCAACAAATATCAGAGCAACTGATCAACAGCAGTAATTGCTTTGGCCAAGCGTTGTTCATAATCCCCGCTGATCTCCACCCAGGGCACGGTCTGGTTCAGCATAATATCCTTATAGATCTGGTATAATTTTTTTCGGGTATGCGGATCGGGATATTCCCGCAGTTCATCTTCCACCCAGGGCAGGTCAATATTGCAAAGCAGGTAAAGATCATATTCCCTCTCCCCGATCTGGTCCAATATATAGCGGTGACATTTATTGAAGACAAATTCAGACCACACTTTCATCACATACATATCGGTGTCGATGAATAAAGGAAGATGACCGCCATCTTCCAGCATCGGTAAGGAATTTCTTTCCAGCGCCTGGGTGTATTCATCTTCTAAAGCCAGTTGCCCTTTGGCAATGGTCAGCAGGTCATCATATTCATAATTGATACCATTGGTCAGCAGGTATTCCCGGGCAAATTCGGGGCACCAGGTGGTTTCATAGTGTTGGGCCAGCTGTTCACACAGTGTACTCTTGCCTGTACTTTCCGGCCCGATGATAACAACTTTTTTAAGCATGAAGTCCTGGTTTTAGTGCGCCAGCTGCTGAATAAACATTTGAACCCCCTCAGCTGTTATTGTAATGATATTTATTTTTTCACATTAAATCAAGAAACATGCACTACAATCAGTCATGTGCCGCAAAAGGCAATCAAACCGGAAACAGGGGCAGCCACCTGTTCATCCGTTCTATGCAAAGAGCTGCAGTCAATGTGTACAAGACCGACACCAGTTTTGAAATGCTGGTCTTCGCCCCGGGCCGGATCAAAGAGAACTTCAGCCTCGGTGTAAAAGGCAACGAATTAACCGTTACCTACCGGCCGCCGGAAGGGTTCCCGAAATTTGACTGGGTGATGCGGGAATACAGCCGGGGTGGTTTTGTAAGAACCTTTACGCTGGATGACAGCATTGATACAACTAAGATCGGTGCGAAGTACGTGGATGGGGTGTTACAGGTTTCCTTGCCCATCATTGCTGGTAAAGAAACAACCAGCCAGGAGATCAAAGTGAGCTAAAGAACCGATTGATGAATCAACAGGATGGTTGCTTTAACCGGCAGCCATCTTTTTTTTCCATTCCTTATAACCTGCCCAGGCCAGTGCCAGGAACAATACATACATCAGGGTGAATAACATAAGGCCTTTATAAAAATTAAGCGGGATGGCAATGATATTGGAAAAGATCCAGGCCAGCCAGTTCTCAATTTTACGCTTCGCCATCCACCACATGGAAGTGATAGCAGAGGAAGAAACGAGGGAATCAAGGAAGGGAGTATTGCTGTCAGTGAATTTTGACAAGACGATATAAATAACGATCCAGAAAAAAATAAAAAGACCAATACCCACACCCAGTTCCTTGCGGCTGCACCAGCTGATAGGATATGTGTAATGGGCATCATCCTTTTTCTGCACCCAATTGTACCAGCCATATACACTCATGGCGAAATAATAAATATTCAACGAAGCATCAGCATACAATGGGGGATCAACCATGAAGAAGTACACATACGATGCCAGCAAGACACCAACGATACCGGTGGGATAAACCAGTACATTGTTTTTTTTGGCGTACCACACACTGGCTACCTGTGCAATAGTGCTGATCCATTCGGGCCATTTGGTCTGCTGCACATTGGCGATGAATTGCTGGTATATCTCCTGTAAAGACAAAACAATAATTGAAAGCGAAAGATAAAACTATTCCGCAGGGCTTTGGTATTTCTTCCAGCCTCTCAGGTATTTTATTCCGTTTGTTGTTTGAAAACGGGTGGCCACCTGTTGCCATTGCCCGCCGGATGAACGCCAAACTAAAAAATGTAAATGCGGGGTGGCGGTATAACCTGTTTTACCACTCAATGCGATCACCTGCCCTTTTTGTACGGTATCACCCACACTGACCAAAGCACCATTAAATTGTAAATGCCAGTAGCCCGACCGTGAACCATCAGGATGCTGTATCACAATATTATTTCCATAAGGCCTGTATTTTTTATTCCATCCTCCCCGGTCACCGTCTTCTTTC
>JAEUVP010000088.1 GCA_016786805.1 Chitinophagaceae bacterium
ACACCTATTATTTTAGCAGGACCAGCTACTGAAAAACTGATCTCGTTGTCAGCAACCGGCATGAAATATCCATTCTTATCTTTTGCAGAGATATTTACCACAACAGTATTTATTCCTTCTTTATTAGTGCTGCTTTTATACGTTTCCGCATGTAACGTAGTGGCCGGTCCGGATGTCCTTACTTTTTCCACCGCTACCTTTTTCCCTTTTTTATATCCAATGGCTTCTATTATCCCGGGTTCATAATTTACCATCCATTGCAAATGCCCGTTTGACGTCATTGTTTTTTTGCCCAGTGATTTTTTATTCAGGAATAATTCCACCTCATCACAGTTACTATAGACCCAAACATCAACCGGCTTCCCTTCCTTCCCTTTCCAGTTCCAATGAGGCAGTATATGCAAAACTGTATCTTCCTTCCACCAGCTTTTTAAATACCAAATATTATCCTTGGGAAAGCCACAAAGATCCATCATACCAAAATAGGAAGTAACGGAAGGCCATCCATAAGGTGTCGGTTCTCCCCGGTAATCAAACCCGGTCCAGATAAACATACCGGCGAGGTAGTCACGGCTTATATAATGTTTCCATCCGTCTTCAATAGAAACAAAATTAGGCCAGGGCTTTTTATCATATGCTGCTATGACATGCAATTTATCATCATCCGCATACTCACCTCTTGTAGCCCTGGTGCTGCCCTCTTCGGTACCCCACATCGGCTGCTTTGGAAATTCCCGATGATGTTCATCCGTATTGATCTGCCCGATATAATTCACTCCCATGATGTCGATCACATTGGAAATACCCTTTTGCCAGCCACCGCTGATCGCTGCTGTAATACCTCTTGTACTATCCAGTGATCTTACATACTCCTGCATGGTCATAGCGATCCGTGCTCCTTTCTGGTTGCCCTCAATACCCCATTCCTCATTTCCAATACTCCAGCTGATGATGGAAGGATGGTTCCTGTCTCTCCGGATAAATCTTTCCAGGTAACTAAGGTGCATACTGCTAACCCCCATCAACCTGTTCTCGTCAATAACAAGCATACCCATCCTGTCGCAGGCCTCCAAAAGTTCTGGCGCAGGAGGATTATGTGCACAACGCCAGGCGTTGAATCCTGCATCTTTCATTTTTTGAATTCTATATTCATACAAACCATCCGGGATCGCCGTTCCAACACCAGCATGATCCTGGTGATTATTGGCTCCCTTTATTTTTATAGGTTTATCATTTAAGAAAAATCCTTTCTCCGCATCAAACCGAATGCTGCGGATACCAAATTTTGTTGTATAAATATCAGTGACCAAATTCCCGCTGATCACTTCGGTTATCATCGTATACAAATAAGGATCTTCGAGTGACCAAAGCTTCGGGGAAGTAACCAAAAGGTGATGGGGTATCTCCTTTTCATCCATTCCTCCCAGTATAAATGGAGCAGTACTTCCAGATACTATTTTCTCTCCCTTTGCATTCAGTATTGTTTGCCTGATTTGAACTTCTTTATTATGGTGCTCTTCATTTATAATAGTGGCTACAACCGTAACAGTTGCTGTTTCTGCTTTTACAGCTGAAGTAATAAATGTACCATCTGAAACCACATGTACAGGAGATGTTTTGTTCAGCCATACATGGCGGTAAATACCGGCACCTTCATAAAACCAGCCTTCTTCCATCGTGGCATCAACCCTTACTGCGATAAAATTCTCCCCATCATAGTTTACATACTCCGTGATATTATACTCAAACCCTGTATACCCACTAGGTTCGGTTCCAATATAGAACCCATTTATCCAGACAGCAGCATTCCGGAACACACCATCAAAAGCCAGGCTGATCCTTTCCCCTTCATCTGATTTCTGTATAAAAAATTTCTTGCGGTACCACCCAATACTTGTTGCCGGAAAATTTCTTCCCACCGCTTTAAAACCATGACTTAAACTTGCTGTACTGTCAAAAGGAAGTTCAACTGCCCAATCATGAGGTATATCTATCTTTCTCCAGGAACGGTCATCAAAATCCGCCGCTGCTGCTCCATCACCGTAAGCGGCTTTTGCCAAATAGGAAAAATAGCCAGTAGCAGTATTGAAATCTCTTTTAGTATCCGTTGCATGCCCGAATGAAAATCTCCAGCCGGCATCAAAATTCAAATGTTCTCTTGCGGAGTTAATGGCCTGTGAGTAAGCGGTTGTAATGAAAGACAATACTAAAATTGTCAGGCAGCTATTTTTCTTATATAGAAAAGAAGTAAACATTATATTCTAATAATTAATCCAGCTTAACAACAATCTCTTTCCCTGTATATTTTACTGTCTTCATTGCCTTTTGGCTAAACTCTAATCCGGCTGGCCTTTCTTTGCTTATCACTTTAATATGAATCGTTCTTGTTTTCAGCATGCCTTCGAAGCTACCTTTCCTTTTCCCGATTGTAATGGTCTTTGCCAATTCATTGTAGGTAAATGAGATTTCAGAAAAACTTCCTTTCTCGTAATTATAATTAACTCCTTCGTCCTCGTACAAAACAAACGAAGCGTCTTTTCCTGTATATACAAATAAAGTGACCGGGTCGGCCGGTTTTTCGGCCACATACTGCAGTTCAGGGCCTGTTGGAATAATGGAGCCTTCCTTTACAAATACCGGCACTCTTTCATAAGGAGCATCAGCTATAATATTTTCACCACCATTATAATATTTACCGGAATATAAATCATACCATCCCTGGCCAGCTGGTAAATAAACAGTGCGGCTCAGTGCTTTGTATGAATAAACAGGGTTGATAAGCAATGACGGACCAAACATAAACTGGTCGCCTATTTTCCATGTATTTTTATCAGTTGCAAAATCCATCATCAGCCCCCGCATGATCGTATAATCGGTATGATAAGCTGCACCGGCAAGAGAATACATATACGGCATTAAACGGTAACGAAGCCGGTTATAATACAGCATACTTTGATAAGCCGGGTGATATTCGGGGGCAATATTGTAAAGCTCTCTCACCGGGAATTGCCCGTGAGAACGAAACAAAGGCAGGAAGCTGCCCCACTGATACCAGCGGGTTTGCAATTCTCTCCATTCTTCCTGGTCTTTTTCCAGCATGGGATCCTTATTGTACCTGGTCTCAGTGGCAAATCCACCAATATCCATTGTCCAGTAGGGCAAACCGGATAAAGAGTAATTCAGCCCTGCGCTGATTTGTGTACGCATATCCTCCCATCTTGCACCAATATCACCACTCCACACACTGGCCGCAAATCGCTGTGAACCTGCAAAAGCAGAACGGGTCAATAGGAAAACTCTTTTATTGTTATCTGAGCCCCGTTGTCCTTCGTAAATCCCTTTGGCATTCATCAGCGGGTAAGCATTCATAAATTCCGCTGCCGTTCCCAATGCCAGCGGATGCATTTGTTCTTTTCGTTTTGCTGCTGATACGTTGGATTGAATATCCGGTTCGCTGGCATCCATCCACCAGGCATCCACTTTTCGTTTAAATAAATTTTCATTAAGTAAATGCCAAAATCCTTTCCGGGCACTGTCATTAAATACATCATAAAAAGTGGACACATAACCAGGCCCCACCCAGTCCTTTTGACGGTCGGCAATATTTCTGGTATACAACCATCCATTCTGATTAAACTGGTTATATGTTCTAATTCCTTCGTAAAACTTAGGCCATACTGAGATCATGAATTGAGCATGATGCTTTTTGTGAAGCACATCAATCATGCTATCTGCATTGGAAAAACGGGTTTTATCAAATTCCTGGCTGCCCCATTCATTTTCTTTCCAGTAAAACCAATCCTGCACTATATTATCTAAGGGAATTTTTCGCTTTCTGAATTCGGACACGGTATTTAAAATTTCGTCCTGTGACTTATACCGTTCCCGGCTTTGCCAAAAGCCCATGGCCCATTTGGGAACGATCTGCGCTTTGCCGGTAAGCTGCCGGTAACCATGGATCACCTCATCGAGATTAGTTCCATACACGAAATAATAGTCTATTTGCTGGCCGGCCTCTGAATCAAAAGCAAATGTATTGGCATCATCCGCTGAAGCAGGGGGTAAAAACTGTGCTGATATGTATGATTCTCCCCCATCAGGAATCCATTCTAATTTGATGGAATATTTTCTTTGCTTTTCCAATGGCAGATCCATTAACGCTGTTCCGGGATTCCATGCCTGCCTCCATTTATCAAACATGAGTCTCCCGTTCACCCAGCATTTGAGGTACCCTCCATAAGAAAATTTAAACTGGTAGATACCGGCTTCATCTCCTGCGATACTTCCCTGCCAGGTAATACTTCCCTTTTCAATTGTAAATTCTTTCGGCAATTTCTGTTTGGTATCATTCATAAACGGGTACCAGATCTCCGATTCCGCCTTTTCAAAAAGAAGCTGCTCTGGCCTGTTCTTATCATTAGCATAAGAAGCGGTAAGCCATCCTGAGTTGCCCTGCTTATCATACAACTGCAGAGCCGAAAGAGGTTGGAATGCTCTCACATCACCTACTTTACTATACGAATAATTATCCCAGAGGATACCATAATTTTTCACTGAAACAAGAAAGGGTACCGCTATCTCTGTATTATTCTGAAAAAAGATGGTTTGCCTTCCTTTATAATCCCACACATCATCCTGGTGCTGGCCTAAGCCGTAATAAGCATCTTCACCTGTTACAGCAAAACCTTGCTTCACAGCATACAGCATCTTTCCTTCATGCATTACCGGTTGAATGGTTCTTCCCTGTACAGTTTTTTCTGTAAGAATGAGATGATTATCCTTGTCAAAAAAAATAATGGCACCTGTTGAAAGGTTTATACGGGCCTTTACTGAAGCTGTTACCAGCTCAAGTGCTTCTCCGGTTTCTTTTATTTCCCATTGATCAAATGAAGGTTGCTGAATAACGATGAGACTTTTATCAGATAATATGTCTGTTTGTGGCGATGCAGTGACCCGGATTGTTTTATCATTCACCACCCGTAGTTGGATCATTTTTATCTCACCTGAAAATCGCTGATCGGGATATACGATTACCCCGGTTTCGGTTTTCCTGAACGCTATTTTTTGGGCTGTTGCGGCAGCAGAAAAAAACAGGAACGATAGCACTATAAGCAGCCTGGCGAAATTTATTCTCCTCATACAACAAGAACTTAAGTTTATTTAATACCCGATCCTTCAATTTTTGTCAACCCGTAACAGCAATCTATTTCTATTTCTTTACATCCAGCATGATTTTTATTGTTTTGCCACCACCAAAAAAACAGTTGCACGACCCGGAACTGTAACTCTTATACCATTAGTTGTTGAAGCCGAGTTGGGACCAATATTTTTATAATTCTCCGGCCCTCCGGCAGCAAATGAAGAAGCAATGCCATTTACCAATGTTTTCCTGGAAAACTCGCCGTTATCTCCTCCACCTGTTAATGTATACCAATAAAATCTTGAACCTTTCCTGAAATTTTGAATCTTTACTTCAACAGATTTTGAATCTGCAGATTTGTTCACTAATGCAACTGCCGTTTCTCCCGAAGTGAAGGAAGAAGCATAACTAACTATATCAGCAGCAGTGGAAGTCGAAGAGACCAACCTGTCGCCGAGGTATTTTTGAAAGAAATACATATGATAAAAAGCTGGGCGGGGGTTCCATTTAGGAACGCCATCCGGTTCGTCTCCATTATTGAACATTCCGTGATCGTTTCCATTATCCCATCCATTGGCAAGATCCCAACGGGAGGTCATTCCGAATTTATTCTTTAGTGATTCTCCTAACACCATTACAGCATGTAGCCCATTAATATGTGATACTGCCTGTTTTGCCCCGGTAGAAAAAATATTCCATTCATTTAATACAACAGGCTTCTGGGTAAGTCCTGCGGTACTGATGGATTGCTTCACATAATCCATCATGGTTCCTGTTACAGTTTGCGGGGTAGCCAGTATTTCCGTAGCATTTGCATTGGTCTGGAAATTAGTATAGTAATTATGAACGATATAGTAATCCGGGAAACTTCCGGCTCCTGTAAATAAACCGGTATTCCAGGTCCTGGCGGTATTGGTCCACCAACTTTGCGGAGCTGACTCAGAAGTTACAGCTCCTATATAAATAGTTTTACCTATCTCTTGCGCTGCTTTTCGCATGGAATCAGCAAATACTTTAAAATGCTGCCCGTAAAGTTGCCCGGTTAAAAACTCGGGCTGCCCATCCTGGTTAGTAGCTGTATTGATACGATAACCAGCTTCCCAGTCACCAAAATTTTCATTCCCTATTTCCCAATACCGGGTACGACCGTTATCATAGCGAACCCAATCAGCAGCAAGATGTGCTGCTGCTGCAACAGGATTTACGCCTGTCCCATACCTCGCATATCCATAATTGATAGTGATCATCCCCTGGTTTCCTGTTTGCTGCAGCATGCTGTAATAATTATCAACAGAGAATGTCCAGCTGGCTGTATTCTTTCCGTACCAGTAACCTGCATTTGTAGTAGTACCATTTGCCTGTACCAATTGTGCTGGTGCATCAGCAGGAGGAGTATTAGGTTGGGCATTCCAAAAGAAAACATCGCTGATACTTCCACCCGGGAACCGGATAATATGCGGATGAAGTGTCGTGATATGATCCATCAGCGAAGGCTCCGTTACGAATTGCCCCATCCAGAGATTAGCATTATTGCCCGCAATAGAACGGGGAATTTTTGTAATGACATTGCTCCTGTCAACAGTAACAGTAACACCGGAAGCAGCCGGAGCCGTTGTATTGGTAAATGTTGATGGAACTGTAAAGTTTACAGGTTGCCAGTCATCCAGGAAAAATCCGATCGTATTGGCCAATGCGGGATCAACCTGCGGGTTAACGGTTGTTGTATCTGTTGGAGGGGGTGCGGGATCCGTACCTCCGTTACTTTTTTTACAGGAAGAAAAAATATTGGAGGTTGCAATAAACAACAAACACAATATAAGTAGCCACTTTTCTCTCTTCATAATTATTATTTCTTTAATTGATGCGCTTTACCAGTTCAATGCAAGCCCGGCTATTGTGATAGGGACATTTCCAAAAACCAGTTTTTTCTTTTTGCATGATCGTATAGTCACCGTTTACACCCCAGAACCATTCGCCATTTTCCTTGTCCTTAATGTGCTTCTTTACAAACTCCCAACTCCGCAATGACATTTGCAGGTATTTTTCTTTTCCAGTCAGCTGGTAAGCGTTATAAAAACCGATCATGGCTTCTGCCTGGGGCCAGGAGTGTTTTTCCTGAATGAGCTGATCATTACCCGGTTCATACTCATACCAGAGTCCACCGTCGGTATCCAGGCCTTCTGCTGCCGCCTCTGTAACAGGAACAGCATATTGCCGGAATTGATCTATCCATTTTTCCTCTTCTATAATCTCTGCGCATTGCAGTAACAGCCATGCCGCTTCGATATCGTGTCCATATGATTGCAGGGAAGACTTAAGCTGCCAGTCGTCGTCAAAAAACAAGTTCAGGTGATGATTTGCACTATTCACAAAATACCTGTCGAATAAAAAAAGCAGGTTGCTGGTTTTTTCTTTTAGTCCTGCATCGGGCCAAATGGAATACAGGTTCGCATAAGCCTCCAAAATATGCAGGTGTGTATTCATGGTCTTGCGTTCATTTTTGTCCTTTTCACTCAATCTCAAATCGCTGATCGTTACCCATTCTCTAGTAAAGGCCTCGATGTATCCATTTTTAGTCTTATCAAAACTGTATAGTTCGATACAGTTATACAGATCAATAGCTGTATCTAAGGACTGCTGCTCATTAGATATCTTATAATATTCTGCCAGGCCATATATGCAGAATGCAAGCCCATAAATTTGTTTCCTGCCATCCCGCATATTGCCATTTGCATCAACTGCCCAGTAAACACCTCCGTATTCCTTATCAACAAAATATCCGAGAATATAATCATAAGCCCGTTGGGCTGTTTTATAATGATTCAAATTCTTTGTTACCTGGTACGCCGCTGAAAAAGTCCATAAGATCCGGCTGTTGAGGACCACCCCTTTGACAGCAGCTTCATCAGGTATATTACTATTATTTACACTTCCATAGAAACCACCGGACCTGTGAATGGTATGCCTCATCCAATAGGAAAGAATTGCCGTTAATTCCTCCGCCAGTTCCGTTTTGTACCGGAACAACAAATCAGGTTGTATATCCTTATTTACTAACAACATTATCTACCTTCCTGAAGCATTTGCGTTACTACCCGGCTCTGCAGGCTGTTCTGACATATTTCTGTCGATCAGCCGGCTCAGTGTCTTCACCGATTCAGCCGAAGTATATCCATCCGGTGCTGTATTCATCACATAGTCCAGTAACTTTTCTACCGTAGTTGTAGCCACATGTAACCGGGTGTCTGATGAGGCATAGTAAATAAACACCGATCCGTCATCATCCACGATCCATCCATTACTAAAAACAACATTTGAAACATCACCAATTCTTTCATCTCCTTCAGGAGCCATGAAATAGCCGGCAGGCTTACAGATCACTTTGGTTATTTCTTCCAGGTCCGTCATGAACATATAAAGTACATATCGCAAACCCGCAGCCGTGTTTCTTACACCATGTGCCAGGTGCAGCCACCCCTTTTCTGTTCTGATGGGCGCCGGGCCGAGGCCATTCTTCATTTCATAAACGGTATGATATACTTTAGGATCAACTACGATCTCCTTTTCGATCATCGCTTCCTCTATTGTGTCGCTTAGTCCAAACCCAATGCCTCCACCCTTACCGGCCTCGATAAATTTATCCTGCGGTCTTGTATAGAATGCATAACGGCCATTATAAAATTCAGGATGCAGCACTACATTACGCTGTTGAGGAGAAGGTGTTTTTAAATCATGCAGACGTTCCCACACTTTCAGATCCTTTGTCCGGGCAATACCGCATTGTGCAATGGCGGCAGACTGATCAGTTGCCGGTGCAGAAGGGTCCCTGCGTTCAGTACAGAACAAACCATAGATCCAGCCATCTTCATGCTGGACCAGGCGCATGTCATAAATATTGGTATCCGGCACTTCGGTTTCCGGCATATTGACCGGGTAATCCCAGAATTTAAAATTGTCAACCCCGTTTGGGCTTTCTGCTACAGCAAAAAAAGATTTCCTGTCTGCCCCTTCCACTCTTGCCACCACAATGTATTTGTCATTCCATTTGATGGCACCTGCATTCAGCACTGCATTGATTCCAAAGCGTTGCATCAGGTGCGGGTTTGACTCAATATTCAGATCATAACGCCATACTAATGGTGTATGATCAGCTGTTAATACAGGAAACTTATAGCGGTCGAATATTCCATTTCCGTCTTCAGCCTTTTCGTTGCGGCGTTTCAGCAGTTTCTCGTAGGTCTGCTCTATCTTTTCCAAACGCCTGTAAAATTGACTACGCATGTTAACCGAATTATAGTGATCAATCTTCTAATTTATCCCACCAGGTTCTTTTCAATATGAGAATAATCAGAGTTAAAATTATTACTGTGATAAGCAAAGGCAGATGCATGGACAGTACAATATACATAGGCAATAAAGTCATACACAACTGTGCAATAATACCCAGCACCACATTGAACATATCAAGCTTAAACCTTCTATTGGGTTCAAATGAAGGATCGTCTTTTATAACCATTTCATGTACCGGTTTCCAGAAACCCCATGGCCGTACGGTCTTGTAAAATTTCTTTAGCGTTTCCGTTTCCGTTGGTGGTGCCGTATAGGTTCCGATCAAACTACCGGCCACAGACAATAAAAACAAAACGGGGAAGTAATACAAGAATTCTATTCCCGTAAAAAGCCTGGAGAATACAAGAGCCCCGGCAACACCCGTTAACATGCCGATATAAAAACCATTGGCATTAAAACGCCACCAATACCATTTCAACACGTTTGCGGCAACGTATCCGCCATATAAACCCGACACAATCCATTGCAGGATGCTATTTACATCTTTAGCAAAAAAACCAAGCAGTACACCGGCAGCCACTACCACTACTCCCACCACGTAATTCATACTAATGATCTTTTTGGTAGAAGCATTTTTATTTACATACTTGAGATAGATATCATTCACGATATAAGCCTGTGCTGCATTCAGAGTGCCCGAAAAGGTTCCCATAAATGCCCCCAGCAGACCTGTAAGCACTAATCCCAATATCCCTACCGGTAAAAAATTATTGATCGCCCCGGGTAATATCCGTTCAAAATCCACACCGCCGTTGCCATCACTTAACTGCAGCTGGTTATAATACAACAAACCAAGAACGGTTAACCCAATTACCATTGAATAGCGTACCGGCAACAGGATAATGGAAACGAATCCGGTCATCTTGGAAGCTTCTTTTGGAGATTTTGTTGACAGTATCTTTTGCATATCATAGTTAGGTGCAGGGCCTGCACCAGCAGCAAACACACCTTTAAAGAGCATCATCATAAAGAAGATGCCGAATAAGCCATACCCGTCATCCGCTATTTTCTTATTAGCGTCATCAATAATTCCAGCCCAATTAAGGTTAAGATTCCAGCCAAAAAAAGGATCACTCCACCCGGCCGGCACATTCAGTGTATGACCATTCAGGTGTATCATTGCGATCACGGCTATTGCTATACAACCAACCGTCATAATTGCATACTTGATCAGGTCGCCCAATACGATGCTATGCATACCCCCGAGAATAGAATAGAACATAGCAAACAGGGTGAAAATAATTCCATAGAAATGGGCCACATATTGCGGGGCTACGTGAAAGGGTACATAGTCCTTTACCATCTCCCAGGGGACAAAGATCTCCATGAATTTTCCAAGCCCGACGAATCCATAGGCCAGGAACCCCAAACACCCAATCAGTGCAAAAGCCACTACTATACTATGCGACCCCTTCACACCTTTCCCGGTTAAACCAAATCTTGTTCCCAGCCATTCAGCCCCCGTATTGGCATTAGATCTTCGCAGCCATTTACTCAGGTACATCATATTAAATACCTGGTTAAACACTGGCCATAGCCACGGTATCCAGATACTTTTAATCCCATAAACAAAACACAAAGCAACCATCCACATGGTACCGCTGATATCAAACATATCAGAAGCGTCGCTCATGCCCAGCATATACCAGGGAAGTTTTTTACCCCCCATGAGATAGCTTTCTTTATTCTGTCTTGCTTTTTTACGGAGAAACCAGCCCAGCATAACCATCGTAATGAGGTACAGGATAACAATGCTTATATCATACAATGTCAGCTTCATCTGGTTTGGTTTACAATTAGCCGGTCTTTTTCGTTCCCTGCAAAAATAGGTTGCAGGTTGAAGAATCAACCCGCAACCACTGCTTAACGAGTGCTCTGCTTGCTTTGGTTAAAAAATTTATTGATATAATTTCTCTTTATTCACATCCTTTTCAAATAAAGTCCGCTCCATACTATAGAACTTCACAAAATCCTGTTCTGATACCTGGCCTGTATACGGAGCATAATAATGCATCTTTTTCATGTCGTTACTATAGCCATGGTTTCGCCATACCAGCACATAAGAAATCTTATTGCTGCCAATTGCATTGAGCAATGTTTCTGTCCACCAACCGGTATACGGTATAGCTTCAAAGCCGGTTTCTGCGAGGGCAAAAAGTTTATTCTTCTCGGCCGCAATTTCTCCAAGCATCTGTAAAGCTGTATTCGTATTCACCTCGAACCACTTTTCCTGCAATGGATCTCCGTACTGGTAATTATCAAAGCTCAGTATATCCACCATATCATCGCCGGGGTAACGTTCCAGGTATTCCTCTTTCGTTTTAAAATCCCCGCTTGTATTGTAAACCCATAATAAATTATGCAGTTTCTTTTCTTTTTGCAGGTAATACACCGTAAAACGCCAAAGAGTTTTGTATTCGAATGCTGTTGATGCGTTTTTACACCACCAGAACCAATTGCCCGTATGTTCGTGAAACGGCCGGAACAAAACAGGAATAGTTTCCCCTCTACTTCCTTTTAAAGAACCAATAAATGCGGCTACATTATCCAGCCATTCTTTGTACAATGTATGATTAGCACCACCTGGGTTGACAGAAGCCACTGTGCCATGTGTTGTATCCCATGCATTCTTATAATTTCCCAATGGGCTATCCAGGTGCCAGCTGATTGTAATTACGCCTCCCCGCTCATAACCTTGCTTAATAAATTGCTTCATTTTTTTAAAAGGGATACCATCAATATTGAGTTCATTATTTTGTCTCTCAATACCACCCAAATCCCATCCGTAAACGGCAGGATAGTCACCCGCCACTTCTTTTACATCACTTCTCCCCTCTTTATATTTCCATTCTACCCCGTAAGCAAGATCATCCTGGTGACCAAACATAAAACCTTTGCCGGTGAGTTTTTGTAAATTCTTATACAGGCTAGCAGTTTCCTTTGTAGCTTCTTTATCCGAAGGGATATCCTGCTGCGCCAGGGTTGTGCCGGATAGGAGCAGGAAGAATAGAACAATACACAATTTTGTATGGTGAGATCTTTTCTTCATCAGATCGTCCCTGGATTTTGGGTCAGGAAAGTCGGCATTGCCCTTATACAGGCACACACAAGGTGACTGCTGCAGAAAATTGTAAATAGAGAAATCTGTATATGCCTGTCAGGTACCATCTCGAGGTTATAAAAAAGTCGTTCCTGTAACATTGTCCGGGCCCCAGAAACGACTTCATTAATCAGCTACTAATCTTGTAGTATTTTTCAACAATAAACCGGCCCTGTTTAATTTTATTTAAAGAACATGATATTGTCAAAATATACTGTTTTACCAGCATCAACAATCTGGAAAGTAACATTATTCACGGATGTTACACCGGGATAATTAGTAGCCAGTTCGTACCGGAAATACGTCCATTTATTAGCAGGAACAGTGATCACCTTCTGGTTACCCCAGTTTAACCAAAACTGGAAATTCTTATCTACGTCAGCACCTTTTACCCAGAAAGAAAAATACCGGTAAGGTGCAATATTGATGGAGCCACCATTTCCTAACTGCATACCACCCCATGTACCAGCGGGATCAAAAGCTGCTTTCATGGAAGAACCGCCGGTGATTTTATCATCGGCAGATGCAGCAAATGTGCCACCCCATCCCCAATTTTCAAATCCATTATTCAACTGCTCTGTAAATACTGTTATTGCTCTGCTAACGTTCACAAATTCCATATCCGTGATTCTGATACCAGATGCATTGGTCAGTTTTAGCTTTGCCCGGTCTGCAGTACTGGCCGGCATAGTGATCACCATCTGCTTTCTTGTTTTGGAAACAATAGTGCAGGCGTCTGTTGTTCCGTCAAGAACTACGGTAGTCACATCATCGAGGTTGTTACCCGTAAGAGTGACTTGTGTGCCAGCTTCAAAGTCAGTTGGAAAGGCAGTGGTTACATTTGGCAACGCAATAACACTGAACGGAACGCTTAGTGTTTTCCCATCTGCATTTGTAAAGATTACATTCTGTGGTCCGCCAAAAGCAGTATCCGGCACCCTAAACACCAGGTTTGCCTCGGTATTAAGAGTAGACATAAACTGGGCCGGCACATTGTTCTTATCAAAAACAATTGATCTTATTTGCCCGATACCCGTTCCCGTGAGTGTAATCACTTCACCCCCGGCTGCTGATGCAGGATTGATGGTCCCGGATGACATGGCACCGGTTTTAATATCCGGGCTTCCATCACTGTCTTTTTCACAACCCATGATTAATACCGAGACAATTCCCAGCAGTAAGAACAATCTTGTAAACAGATTTATAATTACTTTTTTCATGATAGTATCTTTAATTAGTTGATTTGAATTATTAATAATAGGCTACTGCCGGTTGTGCCAAAGCAGGATCTTGTAATACTTCACCAGCAGGAATAGGCAGGTGCATATAGTTTTGTGAAAAAGTTACATGAACCGGGTTGCCAAATGTTCCCCTGTCCTGTGCTTCAATGATCTGTTTGGCCTTTGTGAACCCTTGTCTTTGTATATCAAACCAGTAATCACCTTCAAAGGCAAATTCCACCCTGCGTTCATGCAGGATATCATCCAGTGTAATAGATGATTTGGTATTCAAACCTGCCCTGGTTCTTACTTTATTGAAAGCAGCAAGTGCACTGGCATCAGTCGTGGAGGCATTTGTACCTAAAACCGCTTCGGCATAGATCAGTAAAATATCTGCATAGCGAAGCATCATTGTATTTATGCCGGTGTTCATTCCCAAAACAGATTCGCCACCAAAAGCTGAACCCGGACCTACCACATACTTGGCAATGTTTGCACGGGTAGAATTTTTCTGACCACCATCGCCTGTTGGTTGCAATGTGTCATACTTATACCCATTTGCCATAAATGCATTGTACGTAGCATTGCTATTCTGTGGTTTCCATTGCGGATAGCTCCATCCATGCTCCATCATAGAACCTTTGCGGCGGAGATCACCTGACTCAAAGGCGTTTATTACATCTCTGCTCGGTATATACAGCTCCCACATACTTGCTTCGGAAGTTTGAAGGTTACCGGGACCCCGGTCAGGGTTCTTTTGATTGCCTGAACCCCACGGATTACCTGTAAGCTGGTGCTGAATAGAAAATAATGATTCAATATTATTATTATTAGAACTGGAGTTGAACATTGCCCCGTAATTGGAGAACAAATCATACTTGTTGGAGTTGATCACTTCCAATGCTTTTGTTTTAGCGCTGTCATAATCTTTGCGGTATAAATACAACTTGGCCATCATGCCCTTGGCAGAATATTTTGTTACTCTCCCCGGACCATCTGTTTCAGGTAAGCCGGCCTCAGCTTTTTTCAGTTCTTCCAACGCAAAACGCAGCACATCCGCCTTGAAATACCGGGGAATATTAAAATTGCCGGAAAGTATAGTGGCACCCGGGTTGTTGACGATCGGTGCATCACCCCATATACGGGCTATATAGAAATACACCGTTCCTTTGAAAAAATGACATTCTGCTATGGCAGGATCAAGGAAAGCTGCGTTACCTCCTTTCGATTTTTTCAATTCCAGTGCATTCATATACTCACTGGTCCATCCGCCAATTTTATAGAATACTTTCCATGCATCAGCTATCCGGACAGAGGTGGAAGCAAAAGAAAAATTCAAAAAAGGAGGGTCATCACCGCCACCTGTATATTCATTACCGGCCATTACATCGCCGATAGCATCCATGGCACGGTTCTCATACCCCGCCCAGGGCAAACCATATAAAGTACTGGTAAGCCCCCTGACCTCTTCCGGGGTATTATAATAGTTATCAAGAGTGGTCGCATCAAGGGCGGGTTTATCCAGGAATGTTTTTTTGCAGGATAATATAGCAACCGCCAGAACCAACAGTATTGCCGTATATCTGAATATATTTTTCATATCAATGATGTTTAAATAGTATGCTGATTATAATTCAATATTTACACCTACTGTAAATGTTCTCGGGTTTGGATAGTGCCCGGCATCCACATTGGTCAGCCGGATATTATTGTTAAACACCCCTACTTCCGGATCATACCCGCTGTACTTGGTAAATGTGTGCAGGTTCTGAATGCTGAAATATACACGGGCAGTGCTGATTTTTGCTTTTGAGATCAGTTTGGAAGGCAACCTGTATCCTAATGATATATTTTGAATACGCAGGTAAGATCCATCCTCTACATAGCGATCAGACATATACACGTTGTTTACGTTCGTGTTGGTAAACCTTGGCAGTTTACCACCAGTATTCGTACTGCTGTACCTGTCCATCACACTTCTCAGCTGGTTGTAAAATGGATTATCCATTTTTTCCAGCTGCCAGCGAAGGAAGTTAAAGATCTTAGCACCCTGGCTTCCTTGCAGGAAAACAGAAGCATCGAAATTCTTATAGGTAAATGAATTCGTAAATCCGTAAGTGAATTTAGGAAGAGGGCTTCCGATGAAAGTAATATCCTTTTCATCAATGATTCCATCCGGCTTACCATCCACACCACTTATATCTTTATACCGTATATCACCCAACCAGGTATGTGTTTGGTCTACAGAATATCCAAACTGAGGTAAACTGTTATTCAGGTCTTCCTGCGTACGGAATAAACCATCTGTTTGTAATCCGAAGAATGAACCTACAGCAAATCCGGGAACAGTCCGGGTGATCAGGTAGTTGTCATAATAGATCCTTCCGTATAAAGCAGCAAGATCACCGGCTACTTTTTCCAGCTTGTTCTTAAAGCTTGAGAATATGACATTGGTTTTCCAGGTAAAATTTTTTGATTTGATATTGTAAGAAGTAAGGCTGATGTCAATACCGGTGTTGGACATTTTACCGGTATTAATAACCGGTCCTTTCAGGTCATCCCACTGATCTCCTACTCCAATTAACCTCGGACCTGTTCCAATAAGTAACATGGCTGTAGTTGTCTTCTTATAAACATCCAGTGACATATCTACTCTTCCATTCAGGAAAGAGGCATCAATACCTGCATTCTTTGTTTCTACTGATTCCCAGGTAAGATCCGGGTTTGCCACACCATACAGGTAGTTAGAACTTCCAAAGCCAACCGGGCCAGGCCAGAAGGAGACCACCGAAGTGTAAGGTGGATTCGGTGCACCATTCGGCATATTGGTGTTACCTACTTCACCATAGCCAATTCTCAGTTTCAGGGAATTGACTGTTTCTTTAATTTTTTCTGCAAATTTTTCATTCGTAATTGTCCAGGCAAAAGATGCTCCGGGGAAATTGCCCCATTTGCCCTTACCAAAGAATTTGGATGAACCGTCTCTTCTTAAACTAAGCGTAAGTGCATACCTGTTATCATATGAATAAGTAGCCCGACCGAAATAGGACTCGATAGTTCCATCATTTTTGGCTCCGCCGAGTTCCCATGTATCCCTGTCACTGCTGCCAGCATTCAAGTCAAGTATATTGTTTTGCAGATCTACTTTTTTACCACTGAGACTCTCCCAATAATTGTACTGTGCTTCATGACCTAATGTAGCACTGATAGAATGCTTGCCATAATTTTTATTATAGTTAAGGTAGTTTCTTACTGCATAGTAATATCCATTACCCCTGTATTCAAATAACTGGCTGCGAAGACTTGTATTTCCTATATACCCGGATTTCTGGTGAGCCAGGTTGTTGTATAAACTAACAGAATAAGCAAATTCATTTCTTAAGGAGAGTCCTTTCATGAATTCAAGTTCTGCATAAAGGTTTCCGAATACCTGTGTGCTGGTGGACTTATTGCCCCTGTAAAAACTCCGGGCAATCGGGTTATCCTGTCCGTACTGGAAACCGCCAATGGTTTGTCCGCCGCCCCATGTTCCATCCAGGTTTTTTACCGGGATCAACGGGCTTTGAACAGCTCCCCACCAGATGGTACCTTCAGCGGCATCAGCCAGCGTAACGTTCTGGATACTGCGGGAAGCATTGGCACTTACACCCACTTTTATCCAGTTTTTCAGCTGATGATCCAGGCTGAAACGGGTGGAGTACCGTTTGAAATCAGAACCAATCAAAATACCTTTTTGTGTAAAATAGTTGGCAGAGAGATAATAATTGGTTTTGTCTTTACCACCAGAGAAGCTGAGCTGATGGCTTTGCACTGTACCTGTCCTGAACATCGCATCCTGCCAGTCGGTACCTTCACCTAAAACAGAAGGATCATGAAATTCAGCACTGGGTGTTTGACCCAGAATTGGTGCAACTTCATTCTGGTATTGGGCAAATTCCCTTAGGTTCATTAAATCAAGCTTCTTCTGCACCTGTTGGTTGCCAAAATAAGTTTCGTAGGTTATCTTACCCTCGCCACTTTTCCCTTTCTTGGTAGTGATCAGGATCACACCATTGGCAGCTTGTGATCCATAAATAGCTTGCGCCGATGCATCTTTTAATATATCGATTGATTCAATATCATTGGGGTTTAGCGAAGCCAGAAAGCTATTCCCGGTTTGTCCGTCAGAACCACCTAATCCGGCATAGCCGGCACTGAATTTTGTATTACTTGTAAAAATCACACCATCAATAACGATCAGCGGATCGTTGGCATTGATAGTGGTTACACCGCGGATACGCAGCGAAACACCGCCTCCCGGCTGACCGCTGTTATTAATAACAGTAACCCCGGCTACTTTACCCTGTATGGCCTGGTCAATACCTGCTACCGGCAAATCCTTCAGATCTTTCGCCTTTACCGAAGAAATAGCAGAAGATACATCTGATCTCTTCGTTGTTCCATAACCGATAACCACCACTTCACTCAGCTTCGTATCCGTTACATCCAGGCTGGCAATAATAGCTGTCTTCCCTTCAAGAGAAAACTCTTTTGACTTGGCGCCAACATAGGAAATAATTAATGCAGTAGCATTGGCCGGAACAGAAATTTTGAAAGCTCCGTAATTATCTGTGATTACGGTCGTCTTACTGCCTTTCACAGCAACAGTCGCATTAACAAGTGGCAACCCGTTCTGATCGGATACAACACCTGATACACTTTTGTTTTGGGAAAATACAGTAAGGGAAAACAGAACAAGCACAATGATCATTGTGGTTGCACGGGGGAGTCGTGACTTTCTCATACAGCAAGTAGATTTAAGACCAAAAGTAGGCCTGTATACCTATCCGACTCTAATACTTTTTTATCAGAATATCATACTAATTGCACCTGATTTATATCAAACAAAGCTAAAATCATTGCCATCAAAGGATATAATCAAACTCAAATGCCCTAAAAAAAATCAGGATAATAATACTTTTTTATCATCTGAATGATAATTTTGTGTCAAAGGTCTCGCCATGAAAAAAGATATACTCCGTGAAATAACCCCGCTTACCAGTAGTGATTGTTTCACCATATTTACCCGTGTGAAATCTGAATTTGATTTCCCGCTGCACTACCACGAAGAATTTGAACTGAATTTTATCAGCAATGCCAAAGGCGCCAGACGGGTTATTGGCGATCATATAGCAGAGATTGATGATCTTGAACTGGTATTGGTGGGCCCAAATCTTCCGCATGTATGGCAAACCCATAAATCTAAAAACAAAAAGATCACCGAAGTAACGATCCAGTTTCACAAAGACCTGTTTGATGAAAAACTTTTGCGAAGAAACCAGCTGAGTTATATCCGCACTATGCTGGAACGATCCGTTAAAGGGATTTTGTTTTCGAAGCAGACAGCAGAACAACTCATGCCAAGGTTCCTGGCATTAGGACAAAAGCAGGGATTTGATTCCGTTCTGGAACTAGTTTCCATCCTGCACGATCTTTCTGTATCAAGAAATATGCATACACTATCTGATGCCACATTCAGCAATGCAGAACTTTCGTATAACAGCCGGAGAATTGAACAGGCTTTTGAATACATGAACCAGAACTTTCATAAAAATGTTACACTGACGGAAGTGTCAAAACTGGTGAGTATGACAGATGTATCTTTCAGCCGGTTCTTTAAAACGAGAACAGGCATCACTTTTATTGATAGTTTGCTGGAGTTGCGCCTGGGTCATGCATCCCGCTTATTGATAGACACCACACAATCTGTGGCCGAAGTGGCTTACAATTGTGGCTTTAATAATATCTCCAATTTTAACCGGCTATTTAAGAAGAAAAAAGGCTGCACACCCAAAGAGTTCAGGGAGAGCTACAGTTATGGCAACAGGATATTCATCTGATATGGCATAAAAAATCCCGGCCTTCAGCCGGGATTTGAATTAATGGGTACCTTCTTTATGGTGGTTTTTCCGTCCTTACAACATTATTTAGCTGCACCCGCCCTGGTTACCACAGTTCAAACATTTATAACAAGTGCCGCTGCGCATCATAATATGACCGCATACATTACAGGCCGGCGCATCACTCTGCATATTCTTGGCGGCAGCGTTAATGGCATCCATTCCTGCATCTGCTTTTACTGTTTGTGCCGTCCGCTGATTCTTTACGGGCTGAGGTGTTACCGAACCTGATGATGGTGTGATGCGCACACTTGACAATTCCTGCTCTTTTGCATATTCTAAACCGTTGGAGGGAATTTCATCCCACTCATCGGCACCGGTATTCATTACCTCAGGCTTGTCAAGTACATGAACAAGATCAGTACGTCCCAGGTATTCATACCCCAGAACACGGAAGATGAAGTCAACCAATGAAGTGGTTGATTTGATATTCGGATGCTCAACAAAACCGGATGGATCAAATCTTGTGAAAGCAAATTTGTCAACAAACTCTTCCAACGGAACTCCGTATTGCAAACCGATAGAAATGGAAATAGCGAAGCAGTTCATCATACTGCGCATGGTAGCACCTTCTTTCGCCATATCAATGAATATCTCACCTAATGTCCCATCCCCGTACTCACCGGTACGTAGGAAAATAGCCTGCCCGTTGATCTTTGCTTTTTGTGTAAAACCCCGACGCTTGGCTGGTAATGCACGGCGTTCTACTATGCTTGCCAGTTTGCGTTTCAGCTTGGTATCAGGAGAAGCCTGTACTCTTTTTTGTACTTCTTCCAATAATTCTTCAACAGTCAGTTTTCCTAAATCAACGATGTTTGATTCGGGTTGGGGGTTGCTGGCTGCTGGTTGCTCTGCAGCAGTATCTTCTGCCTTTTTCTTTTTATCACTTTTATTACTAAGAGGCTGTGACAATTTAGAGCCGTCACGGTACAATGCATTTGCTTTCAAACCCAATTTCCAGCTAAGCAGGTACGCATCTGCAATTTCTTCTACTTTTGCTTCGTGGGGCAGGTTGATCGTTTTTGAAATAGCACCGCTGATGAATGGTTGTGTTGCACCCATCATGCGAATATGACCATGCGCATGGATATAACGCTGACCTTTAGGACCGCATTTATTCGCACAATCAAAAACAGGTAAATGCTCTTCTTTCAGCAATGGCGCTCCTTCAAGCATCATCGTGCCGCATACATAATCATTAGCGGCTTCTATTTGTTCATCGCTGAATCCTAAAGCTTCCAGCAAGCTCCACTCAAAATCATTGTATTGCTCAGGTGTAAAGCCAAGACGTTGCAGGCACTCTTCACCCAAAGTATACTTATTAAATACAAACCCGATCTCAAACGCAGTTAATGCAGCCGCATCCAACCGTTTGATCTCATCAGCGATAAATCCTTTTTCACTCAATGTTTGGTGATTGATAAAAGGAGCTCCAGCAAAGGAGGCAGAACCTGTAGCGTATTTAATAATTGCTTCTGATTCTTTTGTTGAATACCCTAGGTTCTTCAATGCAGCAGGCACAGACTGGTTGATGATCTTGAAATAACCGCCACCAGATAACTTTTTAAATTTCACCAGGGCAAAATCCGGTTCCACACCTGTTGTATCGCAATCCATTACCAACCCAATCGTCCCTGTTGGTGCAATTACAGTTGCCTGTGCGTTTCTGTAACCAAATTTCTCTCCCATTTCCACGGCATCATCCCATGCTTTGCAGGCAGCTTTTAATAAATAGTCCGGGCAATATTTTGCTTTGATACCCATGGGCTTCAAACTCAGGTTCTCATACTCATCCGCATCATAAGCAGCAAGGCGATGGTTACGCATTACTCTCATCATGTGATGTTTATTCTCTTCATATCTTGGGAATGCGCCTAAAGTCTCAGCCATCTCGGCTGATGTTTTATACGCAATACCGGTCATGATCGCTGTGATTGCACCGGCAATACCTCTTGCTTCTTCACTGTCATAAGGAATACCGCTAACCATTAACATGGTTCCGAGGTTGGCATAACCCAATCCTAATGTTCTGTATTCGTAACTCAGTTGTGCCACTTCTTTGGAAGGGAACTGCGCCATCAATACAGATATTTCTAATACAACCGTCCACAAGCGACAGTTGTATTCATATCCTGTTACATCAAACTGGTTGGTTTCTGTATCGAAGAATTTCATCAGGTTAGCAGATGCCAGGTTGCAAGCTGTATTATCCAGGAACATATACTCAGAGCAGGGATTAGAAGCCCTGATCTCGCCACCTTCGGGGCAAGTATGCCACTCGTTGATAGTGGTGTTATATTGAGTACCCGGGTCAGCACAACGCCATGCTGCATAAGAAACCTGGTTCCATAACTCACGGGCAGGTATTTTTTTCATTACCCTGCCGTCCATTCTTCCTTTCAATTCCCAATCGCCGTCTTCTGCTAATACTTTGAAGAATTCATTAGGAATACGAATAGAGTTATTTGAGTTTTGTCCGCTTACTGTTCTGTAGGCTTCATCTTCATAGCCGGAAGGATAACCGGCAGCGATCAGGGCACCTACTTTCTTTTCTTCTTCTACTTTCCAGTTGATGAAATCAACGATCTCAGGGTGGTCAAGATCCAAACAAACCATTTTAGCAGCACGACGGGTAGTGCCGCCCGATTTTATCGCACCAGCAGCCCTGTCACCAATCTTTAAGAAGCTCATCAAACCAGATGACGTGCCACCACCACTTAATTTTTCACCTGCACCACGCAGGTTAGAATAGTTGGTACCAACACCTGAGCCGTATTTGAAAATTCTTGCTTCACGAACCCAGAGGTCCATGATACCGCCTTCGTTTACCAGGTCATCATCCACACTCAGGATGAAGCAGGCATGCGGTTGCGGACGTTCATATGCATTCTGCGATTTTTTTAATTGCCCATCGGTCTGATCTACATAGTAGTGACCCTGTGGTTTGCCCGTAATGCCATACACTTCATGCAAACCTGTATTGAACCATTGTGGTGAATTGGGTACACACATTTGATTCAATATCGAGTACACCAACTCCTCGTAGAAAACCTGTGCATCTTTCTCCCCGGCGAAATACCCATACCGCTCACCCCATACTCTCCAGCAATGCGCCAGGCGATGAGCAACCTGTTTAGCAGAGGTTTCTCTTCCAAGGCTGCCGTCGGGTTGTGGCACACCTGCTTTACGAAAATATTTTTGGGCTAAAATGTCTGTGGCGATCTGGCTCCATTGTTTGGGCACTTCCACGTTGTTCATCTCGAATACCACTTCTCCGGATGGGTTACGGATCACAGAGGTACGGTAATCATACTCGAACTGGTCATATACATTCACATCCTCACGGGTGAAGCGACGACTAAACTGCAAACCGCTTGTGGCGGATGCCTGCTTCTTATTTGCCATAACTAGAAAAAATTTAACGGGTTTGGGTCCTGGTTTCAATCCAACCCCTCTGGCGAGAGGTCTGTTACGAAAGTATTTTTATCACAGGGAAATTCAAACCTCCAGATATACACATTGTGTGGATAAGGCATAGTAATTATCCCCAAGTGCTTTACTGTATTGATTTAGATGATTTTTTCACAACTGGCGATAGCTTTTAGGGTAAAATTTTTTTGGAAAATTCAGGTACATATATTACAAAATTCTTAACAGTTACCCGCCTGACCGCAAACCCAAAACCAGCAAGGGATCTTACGATAAAAACCGCTGAAACTATTGATTCTACTGGATTTTATGGATATCCAAACCCTGAAAGCCTTGCCAGCTAAGTAACACAGCCATTACACAAGGATAAAAATTTAGTAACCTGATTATTTTGTTTTTTTGCGTATATGAAAAAATCAATTGCCCTTGCGATCGTTACCCTGTTGACCACCCTTTTTTCAGTTGCGTATGGCCAATCTCAATTTACGGGCTGGCTTGCTTCCTTCAATACTTTCAAAGTTGGTAAGAAAACAAGTATTCATGCCGATATGCAATGGAGAAGTACAGATGAAATAAAGCAAACACAAACTGTTTTACTTCGATCCGGGTTGAATTATCACCTCAATAAAAAAATCATCATCACCGCCGGCTATGCATTCATCAGTAATAAACGTTTTGTAAGTAATGTGGCGGGCTTTGCACCTGAACATCGTGCCTGGCAACAACTTATTTATAATCATAAGCTGAAAAATATCTTCACCAGTCATCGCTTCCGTATCGAACAACGTTTTATTGGAAAAAGTATAGTACTTAACAATGAATTAAAACACGATGGATCTGTTTATGCTAACCGTTTCAGGTATTTTATCCGCAATATACTGCCGCTAACAAACGAGGCTTCCTTCCAAAAAGGCCTATTTGCAGCTTTACAAAACGAAATATTTGTCAACTTCGGCAACACTTCCAACGTGAATGGAAAATTCTTTGACCAGAACCGTTTGTACCTGGCCATGGGTTACCGGTTGAGCACCAAAGCTGATCTTGAAGTTGGCTATATGAATCAATACATCAATGGAAAAGGAACTGCATTTACCAATAATCATATCGTGCAGCTTGCCACCTACCTGCGGCTATAATTATTTTTTTGCATATACGAATTCTGCAAAACCCAGCAGGTCCCAGAAAACGCTGCCTACTATTTTTTTATAGGTATACAATGATTGAAAGATTCTAACCGGTAGCAGAAAAATATAAGGCCAGTTGCGCCGGGTGCCTGACCGTAAAATGGTGAAGCCTTTTCCGGTAAGCAAATTTTCCAATTCAACGTTTGAATATAATCGTACATGCGTCGGATCATCATGAAAGTTGAGCGTACCATACATAGAAGGCAGCTGTAAACTTTTTTTCCCGGGGTACTCAATAAAAATGAACCCTCCCTTTTTCAGTTTGGGTAGCAAGGCCGCTATCACTTCATCCCCATTTTGAAGGTGCTCAATCACATGCACCATCCACAGCGCATCAAAATAATTATCCGGTATAGCAGCAAATTCCAGTTGTTCCAGGTCTGTTTCATAAAAACCTTTCATCACCCTGAAATCTTCTTCGCTGTTATGGTAGGTTTTTTCTTTATCAATGCCATAATAGTCGCATAATGGAAAAATACGGCAGGTTTTAGAAGCAGAATGATTGCCGCTGCCCACATCCAGCAAACGGAAAGAGGAACTGCCAAAAGACCTGTGCAGGTAACGGAATTTAAAATTTAATGACTCGATCCAGCGGCGCATTCCCGGTTATTTTCGTAGATAATGAAGCACAAAGTAATTAATTACCTAAAAACGGTTTTAAGCGGCTGAAAATCCACTAATAACAGATTTTTTTTCGCATTTTTGCAAGAACCAACCAGTACCGGATGAAGTCAATAATTTACCATTCCTTATCAGAAAAGAAAAAGCAAGGCAAAAAGTCCTTTGCTGTACTGATTGACCCCGACAAGGTGAATAATTCGGTATTGGATGAACTCATTGATCTTTCTATTACTGCCAAAGTGGATTACCTGCTGGTGGGTGGTAGCCTGGTTATTTCCAACCACCTGGATGAATGTGTCCAGCATATCAAAAAGAATTGTGATATCCCAGTGATTCTTTTTCCCGGAAGTCCTTCGCAGGTGAGTAAATATGCGGATGCTTTATTATACCTCTCGCTGATATCGGGCCGCAATCCTGAATTATTGATCGGTCAGCATGTGGTGTCTGCTCCTTTTGTAAAAAAGAGTGGCCTTGAGATCATGCCAACCGGGTATATCGTGGTGGATGGCGGAGCACCTACTACTGTTTCTTATATCAGCAATGCAGCTCCGGTACCGGCTGATAAAAATGAGATTGCCATGTGTACCGCAATGGCAGGTGAAATGCTGGGCATGAAACTCATCTACATGGATGCAGGCAGTGGTGCTAAAAGGGCCATTACCGAAAGTATGATCGAAGCAGTGGCCAAACATATTGAAGTGCCGCTGATCGTGGGTGGCGGTATCATTGAACCGGAAAAAGCCTACCTGAACTGCAAAGCCGGTGCGGATGTCATAGTCGTGGGTAATGCCATTGAAAAAGATGCCTCCCTGATCAAAGAGATGAGTGATGCAATTCATTCTATCCCGGTTAAAGCATAAGTCCGGACAAAGACTCAGTAGTGCAATTATCTTCTTCTCCAACAATAAATATTACTGGCTGAATACGATAATTTTTTACAACCCTTCCATTTCTTTCTGCAGGCTTCCATCTTCCCGGGTAATTTTCAATTACCATTTTTAACCGCTGCCCAAGACCAAAGCCCGGATCCTCTGCTATACGAACTACGCTAACTTTTCCGGCTTTGTCAATCATTATATGCGCCGATATTTTGTAAACACCGGTCGGTATCGAATCCAGTGCCAGTGAATCAGGTTCAAAATGATTCTCCAGGTATTTCTTCCATATATTAAGATCGATTTCAGCGTCTTTTTCAACCGTGCGGCAATAAGAAATACACATTGCTCCAACAGGAACCGGTTCATTATTTTGTGCTGACAATTCTGAAATACCTGAAAAATTAATTACTAACAGAATTAAAATAAAAAATCTCATACGCCTGTATGAGATCATTGAAAGAGATAATTCCACAACGGGAACGATAAAAATATTATTTCGAAAACGTCAGCACCTGCTTCTTGCTTACTTTTCTCGGCTTACCAGTGGCAGTTACGGCCGGGCTGAGTACCGGGGCATTCAATGTAATTCTTTCTTTTACCTGGCTTTCTAAAAATGAATTCGAAGGATCGGAAGAAACACTGATGACCGACACATGGCCATCCACCCCGATCTCGTAATTCAGCAGTACCGAATAGGTACCATCCTTGATCTTTTTGGATGTCATTACTTCGGTGCGAATATCCGTGGAGAGTTTATCAACAAAATCCTTCCAAACCGTATTGTTATCCTTTGCAATTTCTTTGGAAGCCACCACCACATTTTCTTTGATCCGTTCCAGTTTCACCGAATCCTCTTTGACCACGGCTTTGGCGATTGAATCCTTGGCCCTGATCTCTTCTGTCTTTTTCTGGCTGGTATCAATCTTGCTCTTCAGGTCATCGGTTTTTTTCACCACAGAACCCGAATCATTTTTCAACCGGCCGCCATACAAGGCTTCTTTTAATGTTTGCTGTGCATTCACAGCACCCATCATCAGCACTGCTATACATAAAATGAAAATCTTTTTCAAGTATTTGTGTTTTATTGCCTGCAGTAAGTTACACCGAAAATTTGATGCCGGAATTGAAGAGGGGCTATTTGGTTATTTCTTAACAGGATCAGAACAATCCGTATAACTGGGCATCCACTTTGCGGATGATCTCTCCGAAATCTTCTTCCCGTTCAGCAAATTTGTTCTTGTCCACATCAATCACCAGCAATTGTCCTTCTTTGTAATCGCCGATCCATTTGTTATAGTATTCATTCAGGCGTTTGAGATAATCCAGGCGGATATTCTCCTCGTATTCACGGCCTCTTTTCTGTATCTGTCCCACAAGGGTTGGCACCGACGCATTCAGGTAGATCAGCAGGTCGGGTGGTTGCACCAGTGTTTTTAAGGTCTGAAAAAAATGAAAGTAGTTATCAAAATCCCGTTTGCTCATCAACCCCATCTCATGCAGGTTGGGGGCAAATATGTTGGCATCTTCATAAATCGTTCTATCCTGGATAACCGTCTCGGTTCCTTTCTGTATTTCCACCAGCTGGCGCAGGCGGCTGTTCAAAAAGAATATCTGCAGGTTGAAACTCCAGCGGGGCATGTCCTCATAAAAATCCATGAGGTAAGGATTATGATCCACGTCTTCAAAGTTGGGAATCCACTTATAGTGTTTACTCAGCATTTCGGTCAACGTGGTTTTGCCGGCACCGATATTACCGGCAATTGCGATATGCTTTGGTTTTTTTGCTTTTGCCATAATTGGAAAAATTCCAGAAATAAAACTCCAAGTCCCAAAATCGGGAGGGGTTCAAAGTAAAACTTCTTTTTGAAATATGAGATTTAAAGATTTGGGTTTTTTAGAAATAGTTCAAGCCCATTACCTCCCGCACCAGCGCCATGGTGGCACGGGCACTTTTCCGGGCCTTTTCCGCTCCTTTCTCCATCACTTCCTTCAGGTATTTCTCATCATTCCGGATGGCTTCCGCTTTTTCCCGCACCGGGGCAATAAAACGTACCATATCTTCCGCCAGTTGTTTTTTCATATCACCGTAACGGATGCTGCAGTTATTATAATCCCCTTCAAATTTCTTCACCACTTCTTCACTACTCACCAGTTTCATTAACAGGAAAATATTTTCAATATAATCCGGTTTGGAAGAGTTGGGTTCTGTTGGACCCGCATCTGTTTTTGCCTTCATTACTTTTTTACGGATCAGCTCATCATCATCTGACAAATACAGGGTGGCCATCTGGTTCTCACTCTTGCTCATTTTACCACCGCCATCGAGGCTGGGCACCTTCACTAACTCACTTCCGTAATTGAAGGCCTGTGGCTCGGGGAACACTTCACCGTAGCGGTGATTGAAACGGTTGGCAAAATTGCGGGCCATTTCCAGGTGCTGTTCCTGGTCTTTTCCAACGGGTACATATGTGGCCCGGTGCAGTATGATATCCGCTGTTTGTAATACCGGGTAGGTCAGTAACCCGGCATTCACATTATCCGGGTGTTGCCTTACTTTATCTTTAAAAGTGACTGTTTTTTCCAGCTCACCTTTATAGGCCAGCATATTCAGGTATAAATACAACTCCGATGTCTCATAAATGTGACTCTGGCAGTACAAGGCCACTTTGTCCGGGTCAAGGCCACAGGCTATATTCTCAGACAACACCCGTTGCACATTTAACTTCAGCTCCTTTGTATCGGGGTGAGTGGTGAGTGAATGCAGGTCAGCCACCATAAAATAACATTCAAATTCTTCCTGCATCCTTACATAGTTCTTTACCGCCCCGAAATAATTGCCGAGGTGTAAAAAACCGGTAGGGCGGATACCACTCATTACTATATTCTTCTTATCTGCCATAGGGCGGCGAAGATAAGAAAATGAGGCAGGATGTACTATGCCGGAAATTCAGTTTCCGCCCCTGTAATTCTGGTTTACCGCTTCGGGCTTCTGACTATCTTTGCTTTATGGAAGTCAATGATAAACTGGTGGACAAACTGGCCCGGCTTTCGAGATTGCAATTCAGCGAAACGGAAAAGGCAGAGATAAAAAATGACCTGCAAAAGATGATTGGTTTTGTGGAAAAACTGAATGAGCTGGACCTGGAAGGGGTTCAACCCCTGCTTCATATGAGCGAGGAGGTAAATGTGCTACGGGAGGATGAAATCAAAGGATCGGTCAGCCGTGCAGAAGCATTGAAAAATGCACCTGCCCATGATGACCAGTTTTTCAAAGTACCCAAAGTGATAAAAAAATAACTATGGCACAGGAAATCATTCACCTGGAAGGAATCAGGAAAAGCTATTTCATGGGTAAAAATGAATTAGAAGTACTGAAAGGCGTATCGCTTGATATTTTTAAAAATGAATACGTGGCCCTGATGGGACCCTCGGGTTCGGGCAAGAGCACCCTGATGAATATCCTTGGCTGCCTTGACACACCCAGCGGTGGAAGATATATCCTGAACCAGCATGATGTGAGTAAAATGCAGGACAATGAGCTGGCCGAGATCCGCAACCGGGAGATCGGTTTTGTGTTCCAGCAATTCAATTTATTACCCCGTTTAACTGCTTTAGAAAATGTGGCTTTACCATTAGTGTATGCCGGTATGGGTAGAAAACTAAGAAATGAAAAGGCGCTTCATGTTTTGGACCTGGTAAACCTGACCGATCGTAGCCATCATAAACCCAATGAATTATCCGGTGGTCAGTGCCAGCGGGTAGCTATTGCCCGGGCACTTGTCAATGATCCTTCGATCATCCTGGCCGATGAGCCTACCGGTAACCTTGACAGCAAGACCTCGTACGAGATCATGGATATTTTTGGTAAAATACATACGGGTGGCAATACGGTTGTGCTCGTAACCCACGAAGAAGATATTGCCGCTCATGCCCACCGGGTAATCCGGCTGAGAGATGGTTTGATAGAAAGCGATAAGAAGAAAGAACCCACTATGGTGCATGGCTGAGCACAGGGCCTGCTTTCAAAAAAATTTCCTGCTATAGTTCAGAACTTAATTGGGTTTACTTTTGTTAGAACCGTTCATTCTAAAGGTTCCGTAGTGAACCAATACAATCATTCTTGAATACAGCATATTATGGCAATGAAGATCTATACCAAAACAGGGGATAAAGGCACTACTTCTTTAATTGGTGGCACCAAAGTTCCCAAATCACATTTGCGTATCGAGGCTTACGGAACGGTGGATGAATTAAATTCTTATATAGGTCTTTGCCGTGATCTCCTGGCCGATGAAAACAGCCGGACTGTTTTGCTGGAAGTGCAGGATCGTTTATTTACCATTGGTTCATCACTGGCTTGCGATCCCATCAAAGAACCAAAGATGCGGATACCTGACCTGAAAGAAACAGACATTGAGTTGCTGGAAAAAGAAATGGATAAAATGAATCAAATGACCACGGAAATGAAAAGTTTTATTCTTCCGGGGGGACATTTAGCAGTATCACAATTACATATTGCCCGCTGTGTATGCCGAAGAGCTGAGCGTTGCTGTGTGCGGCTAGAATTAGAAAGTTTGGAAGTAGAACCCATCATTCTGAAATACCTGAACCGGCTGAGTGATTATCTTTTTATACTGAGCCGCTATACCAGTCACCAATTAAAAGTGGCAGAAATTCCGTGGAAACCGAGACTGTAATGCTCCAATTTGAAAATGTGCTGATCTGAAAGTTAAGCCGCTGCAATTAAAAAGCTATATGTGCTGGCCTATCATCAGATAATTATCCCATCTTTCATATGCAAAACCCTGTCGCTGAGTTGCGCCAGTTCCTCGTTGTGAGTTACTATCAGGAAAGTTTGATTAAACTCTTTTCGAAGATCAAAAAACAGCTGGTGCAGTTCTTTCGCATTGGCAGAATCCAGGTTGCCGGTGGGCTCATCTGCAAAAATGATATCCGGCTTGTTGATCAAAGCCCTTGCCACCGCCACCCGTTGTTGCTCCCCACCTGACAACTGGTTGGGTTTATTTTCCACACGCTGCGAAAGGCCCAGCATTGTTAATAACCGCTCTGCCTCTGCTTTTACCTCTGCTTTTTTTCTTCCCGCCAGCCAGCCGGGAATGCACACATTTTCAATGGCGCTGAATTCTGGCAGCAAATGATGGAACTGGAACACAAAACCGATATGCTTATTCCGGAAGGCGGCCAGTTTTTTACCCGACAGGTCATTAATAGCGGTATTATTCATGGTCACTGTACCCTTATCAGCCTTATCAAGGGTCCCCAGGATATGCAGCAGGGTACTCTTGCCCGAGCCGGATGGGCCAACTATCGAAACGATCTCTCCTTTCTGAATATCAATATCCACTCCCTTGAGCACTTCCACTGTTCCGTAACGCTTATAAATATTTTTACCTGTGATCATCCGGCTAAGTATGAGTTTGAAAATCAAATATCCTTAAAACCATACCCGCCACAAAACCCAATAACTGATCTGGCCGTTTTTTTTAAGAAAATCTTCAAAACCCTGTCAGCAACTAAGGATTTGGAAAATTCGTTAATACACCTACATTTGCGGAAAATTAGGGTGGTATTAACCCGGATCAACCAGACCTTATTCAAAATTATTTAAACCCTGAGAGCATGTTTTGGACCTTAGAATTGGCTTCTTACCTCGAAGATGCACCGTGGCCGGCGACTAAAGATGAACTGATCGACTATTCTATCCGTAGCGGTGCCCCTATTGAAGTGGTGGAGAACCTGCAGGAACTGGAAGACGAAGGTGATGTATATGAGACAATCGAAGACATCTGGCCTGATTATCCCACCCAGGATGATTTTTTGTTCAATGAAGATGAATATTAGCGAGTGAAGCTATAAGCTGTTAGCTGCAAGCCGCCAGGCATATAAAATTGAAAGCCCCTGATTAAATCAGGGGCCTTTTTAATTATTTACAAAGCTCTTTTACTCCTATCAGCGTCACTTCCGGTTTCTTTCTCACCACTCACTTTCCCGTATTATCTATTCAGTAACACCCAACCGTTGCATTACTTCGTTGCTCACCCCAGTTGTTGAATAACCACCATCATGGAACAGGTTCTGCATAGTTACCATTCTTGTCAGATCGGAGAACAGGGTGATACAATAATTAGCACAATCTTCAGCACTTGCATTTCCTAACGGAGCAATGGAATTAGCAAAATCAAAGAAATCGCCAAAGCCTTTGATACCAGTGCCGGCCGTCGTCTTGGTTGGTGATTGAGAAACCGTATTGATCCGCACTTTCTTTTCCACACCATAATGATAACCGAAACTGCGGGCAATTGATTCCAGCATGGCTTTAATATCAGCCATATCGGTATAGAAAGGATAGGTACGCTGGGCTGCCATATAGGTCAGGGCCACCACACTTCCCCATTCATTGATCGCATCCAGCTTTTTGGCCACGGCTAGCATTTTGTGAAATGACATGGCTGACACATCAATACCTTTCATGAAATAATCATAATTGGATTCTGTATAAGGAATCTTCTTCCGGATATTCACACTCATGCCGATTGAATGCAGCACAAAATCAATTTTACCGCCCAGCACTTCCTGTGATTTGGTGAACAGGTTGGTTAATTCTTCTACACTCGTGGCATCTGCCGGAATGATCTCCGATTTTGTTTTTTCGGCCAGTTTATTGATCTCTCCCATCCGCATCGCAATAGGAGCATTGGTTAGTACAATAGTGGCACCTTCTTCGTATGCTTTTTCAGCTACTTTCCAGGCAATCGAATTCTCATCAAGGGCACCGGTAATGATACCTCTTTTTCCTTTTAAAAGATTATAAGCCATAACGTTTGATTTTGTGGCCGTAAAAATAAGGAGTTATTTTTTGGGCAATGGATAAATACTGGTAAGAATAAGGATGAAAATGCCAGCATAGGTCAATGCGATTATTACACTGAGCAGGAAATACAGGAATAATCGTTTGAAAGATTCCCGGGGTCGGGTCAGTTTGATCATCCAACGGTTGATATAATAGGCCGGTACAGCCACCAGCACTATAAACAATACAAAACCGGAGAGATTCAAACCGCCCATTCGCTATGTTTTCTGATTAGTGATTGCCTGCCGAAAGCAGGCCATATGTTTTGATCAGCAACCATAACCCGCCAAAAAATAACCCCATATTGACCAGTACCAGCAACAGCGCATATAGAAGTATTCCCCAGCCCGTCTCTGCCTCCCTGATCTTACGGTTTAGTAATTTGTAGGCTTTGAAACCTGCCAAACCGATCAACCAGAAAAAGACCAGGAATAGTATAAGTTTATAAAATTGGGACATATCGCAAACCGAAAAAATCAACTATCAGTTGCGGACCATTTCTCTTGCATTTTCCATGGCCGCTGCGGTCGGCTTTTCCCCGCTAAGCATTTTTGCAATGGCCGTTATCCGCTCTTCGGTGGACAATTGACGGATATTGGTTTTCACCGCATCTTTAACGATCTCTTTATACACGAAGAAATGAGCATCGGCCTTACCGGCAATTTGCGGCTGGTGAGTAATGCAGATCACCTGGCGTTTAACGGCCAGTTCCTTCATTATAATACCCACCTGCCTGGCTGCCTCGCCAGAGATACCGGTATCTATTTCATCAAAGATCATCGTCGGCAGATCAATAGATTGTGCTACCAGCGATTTGATGGATAACATCAACCGGCTCAGTTCTCCACCACTCGCCACTTTCCGTACTGGCTGAAACTGCCCGCTTTTGTTAGCATCAAATAAAAAATCAATTGTATCAGCTCCTGACAAATTTAGTTCTGCTTCTTTAATATCCACTTTCAGTTTGGCATTGGGCATTCCCACTTGTGCCAGCAGCTTGTTCACTTTATCTTCAAATGGCTTCACTTGTTTTTTTCTGCCTTCTGAAATTTTCGTGGCCTGTTGTTTGGCCGTTGCCAGCAGCTTTGTCGCTTCTTTTTCCTTTTGCTGAATGGCTTCGTCAATATTCAGTACGGCTTGTAA
The DNA here is from genome assembly GCA_016786805.1 of Chitinophagaceae bacterium. Taxonomy (GTDB): domain Bacteria; phylum Bacteroidota; class Bacteroidia; order Chitinophagales; family Chitinophagaceae; genus CADEDV01. Next base: position 33,876 of record JAEUVP010000088.1, read on the forward strand.
TTTTTGTTGCAGCTGCGCCTGGATGGCTAATAATTCATTGGTGGAATTAACCCCGTGTTTCTTTTGCAACTTATATCCCAGTGATAAACGTTCATTCAGCTGCTCGATCTTTTGCGGATCATAGCTTACATGGCTGCTGATGCGGTCTACTTCATCGGCAATATCTTTTAATTCGATCTGTGTGGCTTGTAAACGTTGCAGCAAAGCCCCCAGGTCGGGGTGATAGGCAGCATACATGGTCAGCTGGTTCAGGAGGCTTTTCAATTGCTGCACCATAGGTGTTTCGCTTTCCTCCAGCTCAAAATACACTTTGCTTAATGCACTTTTGATACCCTCTGCATTGCTGAGCATTTTCAGATCAGCATCTATTTCCTCCAGCTCGTTATCCTTAAAGCCCGCCTCTTCCAGTTCAGTATATTGAAACTTGTTATAATCGGCTTCTTTATCAAACTGTAATTTTTGTTCTTTTAGTTGCTCACATTCTTTTTTTACCATCTGCCATTCCCGGAAACTTTGCTGGTAATTGCTGAGTGTTTCACCATTATTTGCTAATGCATCCAGCACTTCCCGCTGAAAATCACTTTCACCCAGTTCCAGTGTATCGAATTGCTGGTGCAGATCAACCAATAACGAACTCAGTTCATTCAGTTGCGATAAATTGACCGGCGTATCATTAACAAAAGCCCTTGACTTCCCATTCACTGCAATCTCTCTTCGTACTACCAGTTCCTCAGCTATATCAAAATCATTTTCCTGTAAGAACCGACTGATCGCTGCTTTCTGATCCACCCTGAATGTGCCTTCCACCACTGATTTCTTTTCTTTATTTACCAATACCGTGCTGTCGGCCCTTTCTCCCAGTATCAGCCCCAATGCACCCATGATAATGGATTTACCGGCACCGGTTTCACCTGTAATGATATTGAGCTGACCCGAAAAATCGATTTCCAGTTCATCAATGATGGCATAGTTCTGTATGGAAAGCCGCTGCAGCATAGTAATTGCAAATTAGTGGTTAACAGGCAGGCTGTAAAATAAAAACTCCCCCGCTTTCACGGAGGAGAAAAAAAATCTGCTTTGCAGCAGACAAGAACAATTATTTTACTTCTACGTTGTTGTGCAGTTCCTCGTCAACAAGGATACGGCCGCAGTTTTCGCAGATCATTACTTTCTTATGTTGTTTGATCTCACTTTGCTTTTGCGGGGGGATTGCATTGAAACAACCGCCACAGGCATCTCTTTCGATAGGCACAACAGCCAAGCCATTACGATAGCTTTTGCGGATCTTTTCATAACTGGCCAGCAGGCGGCTGTCCACATGTACTTTAGCATCTTCTGCCAGTTTATTGAAATGCTTTTCTTCTTTTTCGTTGGCAGCAATGATCTTTTCGAGTTCGCCTTTTTTGGTAGCCAGGATGCCTTCTTTATTAGCAATATTCTTTTTCGCTTTCTCCAGCAACACTGCTTTTTCAGAGATCTCTTCTGTAGCGTCTTTGATATGTTTTTCAGCCAGCTTTACTTCCAACTGCTGCATTTCCATTTCCTTATTGATGGCCTCAAACTCACGGTTATTCTTTACGTCGGTGCTCTGCTTTTCGTATTTTTTGATCAGTGCTTCTGATTCTTTAATAGCTTCTTTACGCTGGTTGATAAAATCAGTAACGCCATTGATCTCTTCTTCAATACGGGTCTGGCGGGCATGTAAACCGGTGATCTCATCTTCCAGGTCGGCCACTTCCATTGGCAATTCACCTTTCAGGATATGGATCTCGTCCAGCTTGCTTTCAAGTTTTTGAAGGGTAACCAGGGCTGTCAGCTTTTCTTCAACCGAAAAATCTTTAACGTTTGCCATTGTTTTGTTTGAAGTTTTAAAAGGCTCAGCTGTAATGAACAGGGTTCGTTTGTACAGCTGTTTTAAGGACGGCAAAAGTAGGGAATTTTTGCCTTAAAACGTCGTGCAGCAGGTCAATAGTGAACTGTTCGCTTTCATAATGACCGATATCTGCGATCAGTATCCGGCCGTTAGCATCAAAAAACTCATGATATTTCATATCCCCGGTGATGAAAACATC
>JAEUVP010000102.1 GCA_016786805.1 Chitinophagaceae bacterium
ATCGGACCACCAACCCTGATACCGAATTGGTCATATTCCTCAACCGGGCGGACAAAGGTGGTTTTATCAACTTTATCACCTCTTTGTTTTTCCGTCCTGAAATATTTGTAAACAGAACCCGAGAATTTATTAGTTCCGGAACGGGTTACAGCATTGATAGCACTACCGATAAAGCCGGACTGGCGTATATCGAAAGGTGTAATATTTACTGAAATTTCTTCTAAAGCATCCAGTGAAATGGGCGATCCATTTGCAGGGAGGTTACCACCAATACCAAAACTATTATTAAAATCAGCTCCGTCAATAGTGAAGTTATTCTGACGAAAATTACCACCCCCAACAGAAGAACCATTGGATTGTGGTGTTGCCCTTGTCAGGTCATTCACACTTCTGCTGATACTGGGTAATCGTTCGATCTGCACTTTACCAATGTTAGTAACTGCACCATTCCTGTTGGCGTTAAGGATCGGGTTCCGGCGACCTGTTGTGGTTAATACTACATTGGTTAATTCTCCGGTACCGCTTTTCAGTGTGGTGGTGAAAAGGAAAGGTTCTGCCAGTTTCAGGTACACATCTTCCTGTTTATCTGTTACAAAACCGACAAAACTGATCTCGATGGTATAAGGACCACCTACCCGCATATTATTGATCGTGAACTGGCCACCAGCACGGGTTGTGGTAGCATATTTAGTGCCCGTAGGCTGGTGTATGGCCGTAACCGTTGCTCCTGCCAGTGGTTCGTCAGTAGCGCCTTTAACGGTACCTGTAATACTGGAAGTAGTTATCTGTGCCTTCATGATAAAAGGCGTAAGCAACAAAAGGAGAACGATCAGAGGCGTAATTCTCTTAAGCATAAAGATTTAGTTTTCGGTTGCAAAGAAAGGGAATATTCCAAAATTAAATATAGACAAATATTAACAAATTGTCTTTCAGTATAAAGCTTTTGTAAAGACAACGGGTTCTGTCCCGGTGCTGCCTTGAAAGTTGGCATTATTCCGCCCTTTTTGTACCTAACTTTGCCTGAAAATTGACCCGATATGTTTGACAGGATTGAAGACGCCATTAAAGATATTCAGGATGGGAAGCTGGTGATCGTGGTGGATGACGAGGACCGGGAAAATGAAGGCGATTTTATTACCGCTGCCCGGAATGTGACCCCCGATGTGGTCAATTTTATGACCAAATACGGACGGGGCCTGATCTGCGCCACTTTGCCCGAGGACCGGTGTGACGAATTGGGGCTGGAACTGATGGTAAATAATAATACCGCCCTGCATGAAACCGCATTTACGGTTTCTGTTGATCTGCTGGGTCACGGCTGCACCACGGGTATCTCTGCCCATGACAGGGCTAAAACTATACAGGCATTGATTGATCCTTCCACCCAGCCATCTGACCTCGGTCGTCCCGGCCATATTTTTCCTCTCCGGGCTAAAAAAGGGGGGGTACTGAGAAGGGCCGGACATACAGAGGCGGCAGTTGACCTGGCCAGGTTGGCTGGTTTTGAGCCCGGTGGTGTGTTGGTGGAAATTATGAATGATGATGGGAGCATGGCCCGGTTGCCCGAATTGATAGAAGTAGCAAAGAAGTTTGATTTTAAACTGATCTCCATTAAAGACCTGATCGAATACCGCATCAAGATCGATTCATTGGTGGAGGAAGTGGTGCGGGTGGATATGCCTACCAAATATGGTCATTTCAAACTGGTGGCTTTCCGGGAAAAAAATTCAACTAATGAGCACCTTGCTTTATTGAAAGGAGAGTGGCAAAAAGATGAACCTGTTTTGGTAAGGGTTCACTCTTCCTGTTTCACCGGTGATATCCTGGGTTCCCTTCGTTGCGATTGCGGGGAGCAATTACAAAAAGCCATGCAGCAGGTGGAGAAAGAAGGCAAGGGAGCTATATTATATATGAACCAGGAGGGCAGGGGGATTGGCCTCTTGAATAAACTGAAAGCCTACCAGTTGCAGGAACAGGGTATGGATACCGTGGAAGCCAATTTGCATTTAGGTTTCCAGATGGACCAGCGGGATTACGGGATTGGTGCGCAAATGCTGCGGTACCTCGGTATAACCAAACTCCGGCTGATGAGTAATAACCCAAAGAAAAGAGTGGGCCTGATCGGGTATGGACTGGAGATCGTGGAAAATATTCCTATTGAAGCACATCCTAATCCTTACAATGAAAAATACCTGGAGACAAAAAAGAATAAAATGGGGCACGAGATATTAGGAGATCATTGATCAACCCTCTGTCTTGCTGCTTTCCTTTGGTTTATCAGCTTCCGGAATTGTAGCCGGTTTTGCCTCTTTGGAAACAGGTTTCTTCTTTTTAAAGAGATGATCAAATTCTCTTCTGAACGATATATTCGCTCCTGACCGTTTATTTTTAGCAGCGCCAGTGCTGGTGGTAGCCAGGTCATCAATATTCTGGCGATAGAAAATACTGGCTCTTACTGTACCCGTTTGATTGAATAACCACTCAATAGTTACATCCGGAAGGAATTGCACGGTTTGCTGGATATTTGATTGTAGTGGCACATCAAACGTACTTCCCAGAGTAATAAAGAGCCGGTCCTTAAATAAAGAGATCGGGACATTGACTCCAAAATTCCCCTGGTTCAACCCAAAGCCGCTGCCACCACCACTTAACAGGTTCCTGTTATACAATGAACCACTGAAATTAACGCTGATATTGTCTGTTTTCAGGATTCTCGATATCTCACTGTTCAGTTTTTTATTGATTACATTAAAAAACATACCCGATAAACTGGAAATAGCGGTATACGTAAATTCATTCACCGCACTGCCGATTCCGGTGGATGAAGTAGTGGAATTTTCTAATGGTGCAAAACTATTCAGTGTAACCAAATAAGCCACCTGCCTGATCACCTCGGTTTCATTCTTCTCCATTTGTTCCACATTCAGCGAAATGGAGGGATCTGTCTTGGCTTTGCTGTTAGCAGGAAAATCAAGACTCAGTTTGAACCTGGGTTTAAATAGCGGGCCTGTAAGATTTGCGATCACATATACATCCTCCCGGTATTTGGAGATAGACTGGTCCAGGTTCAGGGCACTGACCAATGGAGAAAAACTGACTTTGCTGGCGGTGTATTGTGCATCAAACTGTATTTGTGCGTTATAAGGGTCGCCGTTAAAAGTGATATAGTTATCACCGCCCTCTTTCAATTCAAATTGTTTTTTGAAAAGGGATTGGAATGTAAACAAGTAATTGCCTTTACTGATATCGAAGCGGCCTCTCATCGTCAACGGCTCGCTGGTACCTGAACGGATATTCAGGGTACCCGTACCATTCCCTTTTATTTCATCACCGGTGATGTCATCTATCTGCACTTTTACATTCACCATCGGGTTGGCTGTTACTTTTACATCGTAGATGATATTACTGGCGCTGTTTCGTAAACTGCTGTCATCCATTTCACGACCATATTTTCTTTCTACCAGGAAATCGGCAATGCCTGATTCCCGGCTTTTGGAAGGAGGAATGGTGATATAACTGCTGTCCTTGTCAGATGCCACCGCATTTATGGCCATATACATATCTGACTGTGGTCCTACTAATGAAAAAGAACCGGTTCCCATTACCTTGCCATAGAATTGCTGGTTATCGTGATACGTTGTATTGAGTAACTGTACCGGTTTGTTGAATTGTTGGTTGTTAGTTAGTTTTTTTTGCGTCGACACGTTGATATTATAGAACATATCCTTAAATGAATTGTGTTCTATCCCCCCTTCCACGTAAATGGGGTTGCCGGTCACCGTGTCTTTTAATACAAGACCATCCAGTTTTATTTCATGCGGCGTAAGTTCAAGGTCGGTGTCTTCGATCTTATAAAAACATTGTGTGAAATTGATCTTCAATCCGGCATCTTTCAATTTTCCTTTCCCTGTTATGTCAAGATCAGTGAATTCACCCTGCAGGTCAACATTGCCGGTCAGGTAACCTTGTATGTCAGAAAAAATATTACCAAGAAAACGTTCGAGGATACTTAACTGGAAGTTCCGGGGTCTCAGGGCGATCAGGTTGTTCTTCTGTTGTGTTTTATCTCCAAAGAATAAATGCAGGTTACCTTCGAGATAATTTTCCTGGTTGGCTGTTTTGAATTTACTGGTCAGCTCTTTGGTTTTACTGTCATATACGAGATCAGCGTTTACTTCGCCCAATGAATCATTATCCAGCCGCAGGTATTCTGTTTTGATATTGTCTGATACCACCCGCATATTTTTGCCAGTTGGATCTTCCACTAACAAATTTCCTGATAACAAACCTTCCAGTCTGCCCTTAGGCATCACATAAGGAGACAGGTCGCCAAGGTTCACTTTTTTTAGATCCACGATCAGATCATTCCAACTGCCTTCTTTAGAAGGTTCCGTTCTTAATTTGATCTCCTGGTCTCCTTCCCGCAACACTAATAAACCGCTGGCGGGTGTATTAGTGCGGAATTGCAGTTCCCCGTTTTCGTCTATCGTCCATGTTTTTCCGTTCACCATGAAATCGGAGGGATTGAATTCGATCTTCACACCGTCATTATACGTTCTTACCAGTGCACTGATATTGGCTTTGTCCAATGTTTGGTTAGCTCCTGCGAAGATGTTTACCTGCGAAACATCATTGCTGCCACTGATCCTGAAAGTAGCTTGGGGCACACTGATGCTGTCGTTGATATAAATATTTTTGGCCCCGCCAATCAATAATAAACTGTCCAGTGTTCCTTTTGCAGTCAGGGTTACTTCATTGAAGTCCTGTTTGCCGTATTTAAAATAAGGAATGTCTGCCACCAGGTTCAGCTGGCTTTGCTGCATATCCAGGTTACCGGAGATATGACTGTAATTAAAACCGGTAAGACTTGAATCAATCAGTTTGATATAGTCTTCCACGTAATTCGTCGTCAGGTCAAACGTAAACGATTCATTGACCGGCATTTTTTTCGGCGCCTTGATATAAGCCGGGTAATACTTATTTAAAAAAAGCTGAACGGCATCCGGTAATTCAGCAATATTAAAATCACCGGTGATTGTTCCTTCAAACTCATTGGAACTGGCCTTTAGTGTTTTGATATTGTTGGCATAGGAAGAAGAAAGTGTCAGTGAATCAAAAGGTAGCCTGTTGCCATCTTTGGTCAGTGAAGCTTCCGTTATTTTAGCTGTACCCAGGAAATTGTCGATCGTACTGCCGGTAAAGTCAAGATTGAATTTACCCGTAAAAGCAAGATCGTCTTTCGTGAGGTTCAGGTTTTTAAGATTTGCTTTTCTTACATCAGCCAGGAAATTGAAGACCGGATTTTTGGTATTGAAATCGATTACGCCGTTCAGTGTCAGTTCTGCGTTCTCATCATTGATAGAAACAGTTCCATCAAACAATTTTTTATCCAGTTTGCCTTTTTCAATAGCGATATTATGGTAACGGTAGTTGTTATAATCAACAAACCGGATATTCCCTTTTACTTCCGCATTGCGGTATTTTTCGCTGAAACCGGTTCCTTTCACCACTCCTTCCATCGAAACTGCACCAATTTTTTTATCACCAAGAAAAGTTCCCAATTGAAAATTATCAGTAGAAATATTCCCGGAGTAAACAGGTTGCCCTCCCGCAGGTAATTTCATATTCAGGTCACTTTTCACAACGCCAAGATTGGTGCGGATGGTGCCATAGGTTACAAAATCGCGGATGAAACCGGTGAAGCTACCGGTAAAGTTGACATACTGTATCTTCTTAAGGTCAGGTGCTGTGATTGTCCGTATAGCAGGAATAATTGTAACAGCATCGATATAAGTAGTCCTGAAATCATTGGCTTTAAAATCAATAAAGGTCTGGTTGATATCAGGAAGGCCGGTAAGAGTGACATCGCCGTTCAAAAAAGTACTGGTGCCTGCTTGTATGATCATGTCACGGCCAACAAGATCATCCACTGTGCCTCTTATTTTTCCCCGCAGGGCAATTTTCTTTTTCCAGTCACTCATGTTCGGGGCAAAGAAAGCAATATCATCACTGTCTATATAGGTGCCATCAAGATTAGCTGTCATTCTTACTTTATGAATGAAGTCCCCCATATCATTCATATCGTCGTAAGACATGCTGAAATAATTCCGGATCGTACTGCGGTTAGTTTGCAGGTCAAGATTAGAAAAAGCCATTCCTTTTGGCATCATCTTCAGGTCGGCTTCGATCTTCTTTATTTCAAGTCCGCTTCTTTCCTTTGCCGACAAGGTGAGCCTGGAGAAAACCGTATCCCCGATAAATTTTGCGTTACTGATCTCTCCATTGATCTCGGTAAAAAGGATATGCTTCCCGTCAAAATAAGCAAAGGGCTCCCTGCCGGTATTTTTATCCGACCGGAACGTACCGTTCTCAATTTTAAGGTTAGCAATTTTAAATTCCATGCCACCCTGGTTCCAGCTAAGCCTTGCATCTTTATCTGGTACAATTGCAGGAGTGGTGCCGGCAACAGCGGAAGAATCTTTTGGTTTTAACCCGGTATATCCTCTGTCGGTGAAAACCGGATCTTTCAATACCAGGGATTTAATATCGTAACTACTGCCTGAAAGATTAAGATCGTTGGCCTCCAGTTGCATGGCACCCACACTTACTGTCAAATCCTGGCCCAGCCATTCATCTTTTTTAATGAAGAGTACATTCTTTAATTCTACCTGTTTCAAATCAAACTGGATACCACCTTTCTTTTTCTTACTACCCGTGGAGGGGGAAGAAAAATAATCAAAGAGAAACTGCTGGCTCCAGACGGAATCTTTGCGCTGGAATTTAACTACAGCGTTTTCAAGACTGATATACTTGAATTCTGCCTTTTTTCTAAAGAAGAACCAGTCGGTGATACGGACCTTTACATCACCTGCATACAATAAAGTGTCTTTTTGCCGGTCACGGATCAGCATACCTTCAAGATGCATACTGTTGAAAAGAGAAAAATCAACCTCTTTAACGCTGACTTCTGTATTCAGATCCCGGGAGAGACGTTTGGTTACCTGTTTTACAATCAGGTTTTGTCCCCAGGGAGTTTGGACAAATATGTACAAGGCCACTAATAAAAGCAGCAGCGACAAGAAAAACCATTTCAGTATTTTTTTGAATCTCTTCAGATTCAGGAATTTGAGTTGTAAAAATAGGCAATCATACCCTTCAGGCAAATTCAATACCAACAATATATACAAATCATAACCCTAGCGGTACGAACGGCATATTGCGTTAAATTGCCACAAATTCAGAACATGCGAAAACTGCTCATCATTGTTTCCCTTTTCATTCTTAACAAAGCTTTAGCCCAGACAGCCGTTGTTCCACTGAGAGATAAGTTTGTACTTGTCATTCATGGTGGGGCCGGCACGATCCTGAAAAGCCAGATGACACCTGAAAAGGAGAAAGCTTACCAGGAAGCGTTGAATAAAGCACTTGAAACAGGTTATGCGATCCTGAAAAACGGTGGTTCTGCCATGGATGCGGTGGAAGCCGCTGTCAGAACTATGGAGGATAATCCGCTGTTCAATGCTGGTAAAGGAGCTGTATTCACCAATGAAGGAAAGAATGAGCTGGATGCAGCCATCATGGATGGTAAAACACTGGCAGCAGGTTCAGTGGCGGGTGTGACCACTATCCGGAATCCTATAACTGCTGCCCGGGCAGTAATGGAAAAAAGCCCGCATGTGATGATGACCGGGAAAGGGGCTGAGAAATTTGCGCAGCAACAGGGTATTGAGATCGTGGATCCTTCCTACTTCTATACGGAGGATCGGTGGAAAGGATTGCAAAGGGCTAAAAGCGAAGATTCAACAAAGATGCAGCAGGATCATACAGATACTTCTAAAAAAGTGTCGCTCCGGCAACCTGAAAACAAGGATTACAAGTATGGAACAGTCGGAGCGGTTGCACTTGATCGTCATGGAAACCTCGCCGCTGCTACCAGCACCGGCGGTATGACCAATAAAAAATTCGGCAGGGTGGGAGATGCGCCGATCATTGGTGCCGGCACTTATGCTAACAATGCAACTGTTGCAATCAGTGGCACCGGCTGGGGTGAATATTTTATTCGCCTGGTGATGGCCAAAAGTATCAGTGATATGATGGAATTTGGTAAGATGAAACTGAAAAATGCTGCTGATGAAATGATCATGAAACGCTTGCCAGCTCTTGGGGGGGATGGGGGATTGGTTGCGGTGGATAAAAACGGAAATATTGCCATGCCCTTTTGTACCGAAGGAATGTACAGGGGCTATATAAAAAGCGATGGAAAAAAAGAGATCAGGATATACAAGGATTAATACCTTGTTTTTATTTCAATGATCGTGGGCTGACCTGCCGTATGCCTGAAACTGGCTTTATTATAAGCGGGTGGGCCAAGGGCTCCCATCACATTATTGGAAAAACCATATCCTTCTTTTGGAAGACCTAACCAGGTCTTATTCATCTTTGCATCATCATTCTCATCGTGCAGGATGGCAACAGCATAATTACCCGCCGGTACGGAACTGAATTGTATGATTGCTTTTTTATTACTGATCGCCACTCTTTCTTTACGAAAAGCTTTTTCCGCTTTATCGGGGAAACCTTCTCCTTCTTTAAAAAGACTGACCAGTATATGCCCTTTATCATTCCGGAGGTTGGTAATATTGATTGTTATACCATCTTCAGCAGAAGGAGTGAAGGCTGCGAACACAATAATGATCAAAAAAGAAATGACCGGAATTAATTTCATATCGTAAATAAACAACAAAAGACAGAAAAGGTTGAGAAGAGGTTGCTTGCAATAAAATAAGCAAATCAGCAAAAAGACAGCATTCGCTGTCTTTTTGCTGATACGATGGAGGTATGGTTCGTCCACAGGAATAAAGTCAATGGCTTATAGTTTAATGATCGTTTTTGTTTGCTGCCAGCTACCTATTTTAACCTGCAGCAGGTATATGCCTTTCTTCAACCCGGTTAAAGAAACCGTCTTTTGTAAAAGACCTTTTTCTTTTCTCCATTGCCATTGCCTGGCAATAGACCCACTTTCATTAAGTAAGGATATTTTTACCTGCCCTTCCTGTGATGATAATATCTGGATTTCTGTATTATCAGCGGCCGGGTTAGGGAATAATTTTATTGCTGGTTTTTCATTCTCCGCAGTTATTGTGGAAGGTGTGATCGGAATTATAGTTTCATTTTCTGTACTGGTGAAAAGCTGGCCGGCATTTCTGTTTGCCGTACTGCTATTTTCAGTTAATGTAAACCCATTGATGTACGTATAGGTTGTAATTCTTTCCAGTGTGATGGTGATCCTTCCTGCAACAGGGGTAAGATTATTGAAAACGGCTTTGTTGACATAGTTCCTGTCGGTGTTGATGGTAATACTAGTAGTACCCACCACGTACCGGGTCTGGTTGCCACCAATACGGGAAGCATAAGCTTCGAAGTCATAGGTCTTGCTATTATCCAAACCGGAAATAATAAGTGTACGGCTTGTGTTTGTATTGTAACTGGCATAACGACCTACTTCCGGCGGGCACATGGTGGTGGGGTAACCAGTTCCATTATCGCCAATATTGGTATGTGCACTCAGGGCGGCGTTGATTGTTGAAGCACTTCCGTCGGAATAAGATAAAGCACCGCTTGACAGATTTGTTTGCACATTCCAGTTATTCCATCCTGTGCCGGCAGGGTTGGTGCCCCCGAATACATTTACTTTAATGAAACGTTGCGCAGGCGGAACCGGGTTAACAGTTATCACAACCGTATCCTTACCAACTGCACTACTGTCGTCTGTTACCAGTAATTCAAACTGGTAAACTCCTGTTATCATATCCCCGGCAGTTGTGCTGACTGCGTTGGCTGTTGTAAGATTGCTTGCAGCAGGACCGCTGATCTGCCGCCATAAATAACTAATAATTTGCCCTACTGCATCAGAAGAACCACTGCCATTTAATGTAACAGAATTAACAGGCAGTGCAATTGTTTGGTCTGCACCGGCTCTAGCCACTGGTGCTGTATTAAGAGATGGATATAAGGTAATGCTGACTGAATCACTGCTGCTGGCACCACTATTATCGGTAACGGTTAATTGTACCAGGTAGGTTCCTGCTGCCAGGTTACTGATCAACGGATTTGCAATTGTGGCATTACTGATCGTGAAGGAAGCGGGACCGGATAATTTGGTCCAGCTAAATGATACGATAGTGCCATCAGGATCAGATGATGTACTTCCGCTGAGTGTGGTTGAATTAACAGGTAAGATCATACTAAGATCATTGCCGGCTCTTGCTACAGGAGGCTGGTTAGGAACAGGTGTTCCCCCGCCTCCGTTTTCTGTTAGTGTAAAACCATTGATATAAGTATAAGTTGTAATTCTTTCCAACGTAATGGTGATCTTTCCTGCAACAGGAGTGAGATTAGTGAAACTGGCTTTGTTTGCATAGTTCCTATCGGTATTGACGGTGACACTACTCGATCCTACAACATACCGGGTCTGGTTGCCACCAATGCGGGATGCATAGGCTTCAAAATCGTAGCGTTTACTATTATCCAATCCGGAAATGATCAGTGTCCGGCTTGCTGCGGTATTATAACTGGCATGACGTCCTACTTCCGGCGGGCACATCGTGGTGGGATAGCCGGTGCCATTATCACCAATATTAGTATGTGCACTCAAAGCAGCTGTTATAGTGGACGTTCCGCCATCTGCATAAGTAAAGGCACTGCTGGTTAAACCGGTTTGTACATTCCAGTTATTCCATCCTGTGCCGGCAGGATTGCTGCCGCCAAATACATTGACCCGGACAAAACGTTGAGGCGGAGGTGCTGCATTCACAGTTATCAGTACAGTATCTCTTGCCACAGCACTACTGTCATCTGTTACGGTTAGTTCAAACTGGTAAGAGCCTGCAGCGGTTAAACCCCGAACTATGGTTATCGCATTAGCAGGATTATTGATCACACTTATTGCAGGACCGTTTAGCTGTTGCCATTGATAACTGGTAATAGTACCAACCGCATCTGATGATGCAGAACCGTTTACTGTTACAGAATCTAAGGGAAGTGTTATTACCTGGTCGTTACCGGCTCTCGCAACCGGTGGAGTATTGGGCGGCGGATACACGGTAATGGTAACCGAATCTTTAGCCGTTGCCCCGTCGTTGTCTGAAACCGTTAGTTCTATCGTATAAGTGCCGGGAACCAGGTTGCTGATCACCGGGTTCATTGCTGTTGCATTTGCAATGGCAAAAGAAGCAGGGCCTGCTACTTTTAACCAACTGCGGCTGCTGATCGTTCCATCCGGGTCTGCAGACAGGGAACTGTTCAGTTGTATACTGCTGGCTGGCGCAAGGATAAAATTATCGGGGCCTGCATTGGCAACAGGCATCAGGTTAGCTGCTGCTACCTGTATCGTTACGGAGTCTTTATCACTGAGTCCGCTGCTGTCTGTAACAATCAATTCAAAAACATAACTGCCTATTTCAAGATTGTTTACAACCGGGTTCACTAATGTATCATTACTGATAGTGAATTGGTCCGGACCAGAAATTTTATTCCACTGGTAATGACTGATGATACCATCCGGATCAGCAGAGGTTGCTCCGTTGAGCTGCACCGAATCTCTCGGTAAACGGATATTAATATCAATACCAGCATTAGCAACAGGAGGCAATGGCAGGGCAGAATTTATCCTGATAAGTACAGTGTCTTTTGCAATAGCACCCAGGTTGTCTGTTACTTTCAATTCAAAAAGATAAGTGCCATAAGCAAGGTTCCTGAGTTTGGGATTTGCAACTGCAGCATTGGTGATTGTGTATTGGGCCGGGCCACTCAGTTTTGACCAGTTGTAAGCCGCAATCGTTCCATCACTATCTGTACCTGATCCGCTGAGCTGTACTGAATCTTCAGGTAATGTGATCTCTTTATCAATTCCGGCATTGGCAACTGGCGGAATATTATAACGCAGGCAGATTGTATCCAGCATTCTTTCCGCTACAGTTCTTGTATAAAGAAGATGATGACCACTGTTGTTTAAATGAATGCCATCATAATTATAAAGGCTGTTGATCGTTCCGGTGGCACTGGCCAGGGTTGTCCAGAAATCAATTGCTTTGGCACCGAACCGCTGGTTGGTCCAGTCACGCATCGCAATAAGATTTGTTACCTGTGCTGTCGTCAATCCGTTTCGTGGTTGCGTGGTGGACACCCATACAGGAATATTCCGGGCATCTGCCAATGCCATTGTTCGTTCATAATTATCCTGTTGTTCCTGCAATGTATAGTCATTCGCCGCATCGTTGGAGGGCAGGTTGATAATGATAATATCGGGATTCAATGAAAGGGCATAGCTGATATTATTATTTACACTTGGTGAAGGTCTGCCGGTTGGTGGTACAAAACCGGTGGGGCAAAGTATCTGGTAAGTGGTCATACCGGATAAACCAAGATTGACCACCGTGCTTTGTGCGTTCTTGCTGATGATATATCTCCGGAGTTTATTCACCCATGAACTGTCAACCGGTGTGGCTCCGGTGCCCGATGCGGTGGAAGAACCCAGTACCACTATTTTAACAGCCCTGCCGCAATTCAGCGAATCGGCAACGGTGAGTGGTGATACCTGCGGGCTTACTGTTACCTCAACCGTATTAGATGCAGTGGCTCCCTGGTTGTCGGTAACGGTTAACTGGAATACATACACACCGGTTGTAGTCATGCCGGTTACCGTGGTGGAAGCCTGAGTTGAATTCGTTATCGTTGCTGCCGGTCCTGATAATTTTTGCCAGCTGTACCCAACAATACTTCCGTCAGGATCGCTGGAGGCAGACCCGTTCAGCGTAACCTGCGAGGTGGGTAGTGTAATGAATTGGCTATTACCAGGAGCCGAAACAGGTGCTGCATTGGAACTGCTGCCGCTGGTGATTTCTGTCAGTTTGAAACCATTGAGGTAGGTATAGGTGGTGATGCGTTCAATATTGATCACAATTTTTCCTGCTGAAGGAGCCAGGTTGGTGAAGAGTGCTTTATTAGTGTAGTTCCTGTCTGTAGTAATTGTTACCGTGTTGCTGCCTATCGTAAATCTTGTCTGGTTTCCGCCAGTACGGGAAGCATACGCTTCAAAATCATACAGCTTACTGTTATCTAAACCTGAAATGGTCAATGTTCTGCTGGCATTTGTATTATAACTGGCATATCTCCCTACCTCAGGTGGGCACATGGTGGTAGGATATCCTGTTCCGTTATCTCCGATATTAGTATGTGCACTCAGTGCAGCTGTAACAGTTGAAGCAAGGCCATTCGAATAAGGAAGTGCGGGTGTTGTCAGGCTGGTTTGTACATTCCAGTTGTACCATCCTGTTCCGGCCGGGTTACTTCCACCGAAAACATTTACCTGGATGATCTTGACCGGAGGGTTTACCGTGATAGCCATTGTATCTTTTACTACTGCACTGCTGTCATCGGTTACGGCGAGTTCAAATTTGTAAACACCTGCGGTGCCCAGGTTACTGACCGTAGTGGAAACTGCATTAGGTGTTGCTACCGTTGTTGCAACCGGGCCGCTGATCTGTTGCCATTGATAA
>JAEUVP010000133.1 GCA_016786805.1 Chitinophagaceae bacterium
CACAGCTGTACTGGTCAGGGAATTTAAAGAGAAGACAACATTGGTCAAAATTGTGGCAGACATCATTGTACACCGGGAGACACAGAAAGTGATCCTGATCGGGGAAGGGGGCAGTATGATCAAGAAAATTGGAACAGCGGCAAGACAGGATATTGAAGCTTTTCTGCAGCAAAAGGTTTTCCTGGAATTGTTTGTCAAAGTAAAACCCAAATGGAGAGAGAATGATCTCCAGTTAAAAGAATACGGATATTAAATGAAATGTACTGCTTGGTACAAATGAACTGGCAGTATCAATCGCAAATTTATAGTTATGTCATTTACAGTAGCAATAGTCGGTCGCCCGAATGTAGGAAAGAGTACTTTTTTTAATCGTTTGCTGGAACAGCGAAAAGCCATCGTGGATGATGTCAGTGGTGTGACGAGAGACAGGCAGTATGGTGTGGCTGACTGGAACGGCAAAATGTTCAACGTTATTGATACGGGTGGTTTTGTGGCCGGGAGTGAAGATATTTTTGAAAAAGAAATTGCTAAGCAGGTATTGATTGCGGTGGAAGAAGCAGATGCTATCATCTTTATGGTAGATGCACATACCGGTCTTACTAACCTGGATGATGCGATGGCCGGTGTATTAAGAAGGAGTACGAAACCTGTTTTTTTAACTGTCAACAAAGTTGATAATAGTGAACGACTGCTGGAAGCTAACGAGTTTTACAGCATGGGTTTTGAGCATGTTTTTTTTATCGCAGCAGCCAGTGGCAGTGGCAGCGGAGAACTGCTGGATGCGATCGCTGCTCTTATAAGCGAAGATGCTTCGGAAGAAACAGCAGAGATGAATGCATTGCCTAAGTTTGCCATTATCGGTCAGCCCAATGTTGGTAAATCCTCTTTATTAAATTCACTGATCGGGCAGGAGCGGACCATTGTCAGTGAAATAGCGGGTACCACAAGGGATACCATTCATACACACTATAACCTTTTCCAGAAAGAATTTGTATTGATCGATACCGCCGGTATCCGCCGGAAAGCAAAAGTGCATGAGGATCTTGAATTCTATTCTGTGATCCGGGCTATTAAGGCGTTGGATGAAGCAGATGTTTGTTTACTGGTATTGGATGCTGAAAAAGGAATAGCGCAACAGGATCTGAATATTTTCAGCCTGGCCGTAAAGAAAGGGAAGGGGGTAGTGGTGCTGGTGAATAAATGGGACCTGGTGAACAAGGAAACCAATACAGCCCGGGATTATGAAGTGAAACTGAAAGAGAAACTGGCTCCGTTTACAGATGTTCCTATTCTTTTTATTTCTGCCAAGGAAAAGACAAGGATATTCAAAGCCATTGAACTGGCACTTGATGTATATGAAAGCCGCCAGCGTAGGATACCTACCTCACAATTGAACGAAGTGATGCTGAAAGCAGCAGAAACACATCATGCGCCGGTGATCAGGGGTCACTCGTTAAAGATCAAGTTCGTGACACAGATACCTACAGCCGTACCATCGTTCGCTTTTTTCTGCAACTTCCCGGATGATGTGAAGCAACCCTATAAAAATTATCTTGAAAATCAACTTCGTAAGAATTTCAATTTTACCGGTGTGCCGGTTCGGCTTTTCTTCCGTAAAAAATAAAAGATTGATTGATGTCAAGCATTACCAGGCTGAAAGAAAAAGATTTCTATCAGCTTTGATATTTGATTTCCGGGTTTTAATTTTGCACATCTTTTTAAAACCTAAAACAAAAAAGTACAATGAAAAAAGTACTCGCAATCCTGGCTATCGCTACATTCATGGTAGCTTGTAACAACGAAGCTGAAAAAACCGAAAGCACTGTTGATAGCGCTGCCCTGAAAGCTGCTGCTGATTCAGCTGCTGCTGCAGCCGCTGCCGCAACTACTACAATGGATTCAGCTGCTGCAACAGTTGATTCTGCCGCTAAAGCTGCCGTTGATTCTCTGAAGAAGTAATCATTGTACTGAACAAATAACTTCTTGCAATAAGTTCCCCTGCCAATACCGGCA
>JAEUVP010000146.1 GCA_016786805.1 Chitinophagaceae bacterium
GTAATTTTTCAGCACACTTCCGAGGTTAGGATCATCTTCGCACAACAAGATTTTAGGTTTCTTAGCATCCATGGTTTGTAAAGTTTAATTCATATATAAGAAGACAAATAAAAGTAAATCATTTACCAAACATCTGAACAGGTGAATAATATTTTGTTAAGAGTCCCGTTGTCAGCCGTTTGACAGCCATTTTCTACATTTGTCATTTAATTACTGAATATGGCTATGCATATTACACCCGATAACCGTTTGAAAAAGCTGATTGTGATCGGTGACCGCTTACTTATTAAGCCCACCAAACCGGACGAAAAAACGTCCAGCGGCCTTTACCTGCCACCGGGAGTACAGGAGAAGGAAAAAGTGCAACAAGGCTATGTGATCAAGGCAGGTCCCGGTTATGCCATTCCCATGCCCGTGGAAGATGAACCCTGGAAAACGGAGGAAGACAAAGTGAAATATGTGCCGCTGCAGGCCCGGGAAGGCGACCTGGCAATCTTCCTGGTAAGCGGCGCCACGGAAGTGATGTACGAAGACCAGAAATATTTTATTGTACCACAGGGTGCGGTGCTGATGCTGGAAAGAGAAGAAGATTTGTAAACTTCATTTAATTATGCCCCTATTTCCAGTAACTTCCAACCAAAATTTTATCTATGGCGGATAACGAAAAATTTCTTCAGGCAGTTAAAGACGGGTACACTTTCAAAGGCGAATCGTTCAAGATCGGTTGTGCTATGCTGGATGGTGCCGTAATAAGCGGAGCTGATGTTTCAATACCCATGAAAACACTGAACCGTCATGGGTTGATTGCCGGTGCCACCGGTACGGGCAAAACGAAAACACTCCAGATGCTGAGCGAAGGGTTGAGTGATGCCAGTATCCCCGTTTTACTGATGGATATCAAAGGTGACCTGAGTGGTATTGCTGCTGCTGGAACCATGAATGATAAAATAACGGACCGTTGCCAGAAATTGAATATTGAATTCAAACCGGCTGCTTACCCGGTGGATCTGCTGACGCTCAGCAACCAGAAAGGCGCCCGGCTGAGAGCTACCGTAAGTGAGTTCGGCCCGGTATTATTATCAAAGATCCTTGGGTTGAATGATACGCAAGGCGGTTTTGTGGCTATGATCTTTAAGTATTGTGATGATACGAAGCTGCCGCTGCTGGACCTGAAAGATTTCATTAAAGTACTGCAATATGTAAGTGATGAAGGAAAAGCAGAAATGGAAAAAAACTATGGTAAAATTTCCACTACTTCCACCGGGACGATCCTGCGTAAAGTGATTGAACTGCAACAGCAGGGTGCCGATGTTTTCTTTGGTGAAAAAAGCTTTGAAGTGGATGACCTGATGCGGATTAGTGAAGATGGCAGGGGGATGATCTCTATTGTAAGAGTAACGGATCTGCAGGACCGGCCCAAACTGTTCTCCACGTTTATGCTGCAATTACTGGCTGAGTTATATGCTTCCTGCCCGGAAGAAGGCGATATGGACAAGCCTAAACTGGTGATGTTCATTGATGAGGCACACCTGATTTTCCAGGAAGCAAATGACGCCTTGCTGCAGCAAATTGAAACCATCATCAAACTGATCCGGTCAAAAGGAATCGGGATCTATTTCTGCACACAAAACCCGATGGATGTACCTGCTTCGGTTTTAGCTCAATTAGGATTGAAAGTACAGCATGCTTTAAGGGCATTCACAGCAGCCGACCGCAAAGTGATCAAACAAACTTCAGAGAACTACCCTGAAACCGAATTCTATAAAACAGAAGACCTGATCACTCAACTCGGTACCGGGGAGGCATTAGTGACGATACTAAATGAAAAAGGTATTCCCACACCATTAGTGCATTGTATGATTCGTCCGCCACAGAGCCGGATGGATATACTGTCTGATATGGAAATCGATTCCATTGTTGGGGATTCAAAGATCGCTGCAAAATATAACCAGGTCATCGATAGCGAAAGTGCTTACGAGATACTGACAGAAAAACTGGAAGAAGCATCTAAAAAAGAAGCCGAAGAAAAGCAGGAAGAAACCGCATCAAAGAAAGAAAAGAAATCAACAGCCAAAGAAAAAGGGATACTGGATAACCCGGTCGTGAAAAGTATGACCCGTACAGCCGGTAATACGATCGTAAGAACATTATTGGGTGTATTGGGATTTGGTGGCAGGAGCCGCAGCCGGAAGAGCTTATTTTAAATGGATATAGCCATTGGTATCCATCTCAATTTTATGTTCAGCCTGGAGGAATTCGATCACTTTCCAGGCTTTCTCTTTTTTAACCCCGTTTAGTTTTAGCAGTAATTCTTTTACCGGGAGTGATTCATATTTTACCAGGTTAATGACAAGGTGGTGCAGCTGGTCAAATTCTTCTTTGGTAAGGCTGATAGCTTTTTGCCGAAGGCAATTATCACAAATACCGCAAGTTTTTATATACTCATCCCCAAAGTAAACACCGATGATGCGGCTGCGGCATTCGGTTGTTTCCTTTACATACCTGACGATCTCCTTAACACGTTGCAGGTAACGTTCTTTTCGCTGGTTAAAAGCCAGCATATTG
>JAEUVP010000254.1 GCA_016786805.1 Chitinophagaceae bacterium
CGTGCTGCCGCCGCCGATACCGATCACGCCACTCACGGCACCAAATTCTTCTTTCAGTTGTTGTGCCAGTTTATCAACGTAAGTTGTTTTGGGTTCGTAGGTCACATCCACGAAAATCACCTTGTCATTTTCTCTTACCGGTATACGGTCGACCAATGGTTTACCATCGAAGAAATGATCTACTAAGAATACCATGGGTTTGCCATCCTGGCGGTGCGGGGCAATGATCTCATCTAACTGGTTAAAACTTCCACGGCCATAGACAACAAAGCCGACCATTTTAAAATTCCTGAATTTCATAATTTTTATTTTACCACAAAGGACTCAAAGAAATAGGCACTAAGAATGCAAAGTTATAGAACGAGTCGTTTGATACCGCTTTTCAATAAAGGAACAGTGAAATTAATAAGTAATAAGTAAGCCGAGACGACAGGCGGATAGGGTTAGTTAATAAAACAAACAAGAAAACCTGCTATTTGTCCAGGGTATGGAGACCCGGTATTTCAGTATTTTATACAATCTGGGAAAAATATACCATCTTAGAAAAAAACAAGAACAGGATGCCCCAAAACGAACAAACCATCAATGCTGCAGGATATGATGCGGCTGCATTACAAGCCCTCGCTTATGGTACGCTGAAAGAGATAGGCTGGACCATAAAATATGCGGGAGAAAATATCTTATTAGGGTATACGCCCCGCAGCTGGAACAGGAATGATAATGAGATAACGATTCAAACCGAAGAGGGTCTGCTGACGGTAACCAGTAAGATGGTGCATAATGAGTCATTTGACATGATGGGAAAGACAAAGAAAGATGTTGCCAATTTTATTGCAGCCTTCGAAACGTTAAAAGCAAGAACTGCCGGGCAAGAAACTTCAGAGTGGACGGCGGCAATTGCGCAACTCAAAGAAGCTACGATCATCGCTGCAGAGCAGGAAGTGAAACAAGCGGAAGAAGTGGATAAAGCCATGAACCTGTCAACCGGAAATCTTTATGTGACCTATGCGATTATTGCGATCAATGTAATTGTATTTATATTGATGGCTATGGATGGGGCTGGTTTATTTGAACCGGACGGAAGAATACATGCAAAATGGGGAAGTAACTATTCGCCGCTTACGCTGAGTGGTGATAGCTGGAGATTGGTTACAAATATTTTCATTCACTTTGGTCTTATTCATATCCTGATGAACATGTATGCCTTGTATTCGATCAGTGTTTACCTCGAGCCCATGATCGGAAAATTAAAATTTATAACCGCCTATTTGGCTACCGGAATCTTGGCCAGCCTCGCCAGTCTTTGGTGGCATAGTGAAGGAGCGAACAGTGCTGGTGCATCAGGAGCTATATTTGGTATGTATGGCTTATTCATTGCCCTGTTGCTGACAAAACTCATACCTGATGTGATTCGCAAGGGTTTATTACCCGGTATTGCAGTTTTTGTTATCTATAACCTGGTTTACGGAATGAAAGGCGGTATTGATAATGCTGCACATATTGGTGGATTGGTCAGTGGTTTTGTTATCGGGTTTATTTATTCTGTTGCCCTTAAACAAGAGAAAAATGAAAGGAAGGTGACCTGGGCATTACCCGCAGTGGCAATACTTACGATTACCGCCGCTGTTCTTTACCTGCAAAATCACCAGGCACCAGCATCGGAACGAAATGCAGCTATGACGGAAATAAAAGGAGCATCGTATAAAGACAGTGAAAAATTTAATAACCGGCTCAATGAGTTTGCAGAACTGGAAAAGAAAGCTGTATCTGTTTTTGATAACAGGGAAATGACCGACGAGGAATTTAAAAAGCAAATACAGGAAACCGCTATGCCACAGTGGGAGCAGGCAGAAACAATGCTTACTAAAACAAAAAGCTATGATATTCCCGAAGAAATGCATGCCAGGACAGCCAAGCTGATTGAATATATTGGCTTACGCAAAGAGGAGCTGAACCTGCTGATTAAAATGATTGATACGGGTGAGGAGGAAAAATGGATGCCCGAATTAAATGAGGTCAGGGAAAAAATGGGAACCGTAATTGATGAAATTTCAAAACTATAACAGGCCAGCTGCTCTCTCCAAATCTTCCGGGGTATCAATTTCCACACCCATATAATCCACCACGATCATGCGGAGCGGAATACCGTTTTCAAGATAGCGCAGACATTCTATTTTTTCAGCGGCTTCTAATGGCGTCATGGGCCATTGGGTAAAACTCATCAGGGCTTTTTTGCGGAATGCATAGACACCGATATGTTCATAAAAAGTTACAGGGGCATTTTTATCTCTTGGGTAAGGAATTACCGAGCGGCTGAAGAATAAGGAATTCATATTCTTATCAACCGCTACTTTTACAAAGTTGGGATCATCAATCTCTTCTTGTTGGGTGAGCACCTGCATCATGGATGCTACTTGTACGGAGGGGTCGTTGAATTGCTGTAACAGTTTTTCTAAGGGCTCTCTTTTTACAAAAGGGGTATCGCCCTGTACGTTCACAATAATATCAACATCCATATCTGCTGCCGCTTCGGCAATACGGTCGCTGCCGCTTTCGTGTTCATGCTTACTCATTACCGCCCTACCACCTGCAGCGGTGATCTCGGTAAAAATGATATCGCTGTCGGTGACCACCACCACTTCATCAAATAAGCCGGTTGCCATCGTGGCATCATAGGTATGACGGATAACTGTTTTATCACCCAGCACCTGCATGAGTTTAGCAGGAAAACGGGTGGCTGCATAACGGGCCGGTATCATAGCGATCTTTCTCATGCTGCAAAACTACACCCCCGACCCGGTAAAAATCACCAGCTGGTTATCTATT
>JAEUVP010000268.1 GCA_016786805.1 Chitinophagaceae bacterium
CGTGCCTAATACAGGAATGGTTGTTGCCATTGACCTCGGTGAGTGGAATGATATTCACCCGGATAATAAAAAAGATGTGGGTGAACGCCTGGCTACTGCAGCTTTGAAAATTTCTTATGGCGAAAACCTTATTCACTCCGGCCCAATTTTTAAATCTTCCGAAAAACAAGGCAATAAGATCATTATCCGCTTTGATCACACTGGGAGTGGATTAGTCACCAACGATGGTGAAGGTCCAGCTGAATTTGCCATAGCCGGTGCAGATAAAAAATTTGTTTGGGCAAAAGCAAAAATTGAAGGGGATACAATCATTGTGTGGAATGAGGAGATAAAAAACCCGGTATATGTAAGATATGCGTGGGCCGACAACCCGGTAAATCCAAATTTGTATAATAAAGAAGGTTTGCCGGCTTCGCCTTTCAGAACAAACTAAAAACCCGGATGAAACGACTAGTCAATATAATATTGCTATTGGATTTTACCTGTCTTGCTTGATGGCCAATTAGCAGGGCGACAGTAAAATGGCGGATATACCGATGTGCCTAATTATAAATATTTTATTCCATGGGCAAATAAGTTTCTGCACTATGAGAAACTTCCTGCCCAATACTATTGATTCATTAAAACAGTAAAAACTAATAAATGAAAAATATGAGAATTCTCATTTTAGTTCTGTTCCTGTTCGTTGCTGAGGCGGGCATTTCACAGAATAAAATCATAATCGATGCAGTTACAGCAAAAGACACGATTAATAAAAATATCTATGGCCATTTTGCAGAGCATTTGGGGCATTGTATTTATGGTGGTTTCTATGTTGGCGATAACAATAAAAAAATCCCTAATAAAGACGGAGTAAGGCTTGACGTAATTGATGCACTGAAAAAATTAAAGATTCCGGCTCTTCGCTGGCCGGGTGGTTGCTTTGCAGATACGTATCACTGGAAAGATGGGATAGGTCTAAAAAGTGAACGTCCCTCTATGCTGAATATTTGGTGGGGTAATGTGAAAGAGGATAATAGTTTCGGCACTAATGAATTTTTGAATATGTGTGAGGTTCTGGGTGCAGAACCTTATTTAAGCGGCAATGTGGGAAGCGGAACACCCCAGGAACTTGCAGATTGGATAAAATATACTACACATCCCAACGGTAGCAGCCCCATGCCTGAGTTAAGGGCAAAATATGGCCGGCCAAATCCTTGGAAAGTGAAATTCTGGGGGCTTGGTAATGAAGCCTGGGGCTGCGGTGGGAATATGACTGCTGAGTATTATGCCCATGTCTATCGTCAGTATGCCACATTTATGACAGACTGGAATAACAGCGACGGGATCTACAGAATAGCCTCCGGCGCCTCTGGCGATGATTACCACTGGACAGAAGTGCTGATGAAAGAACTTCCTCCAAAAATGTTTGATGCACTGGGCCTCCATCATTACTCGGTAATTGACTGGAGTAAAAAAGGGTCCTCCACTGAGTTTTCAGAGAGGGAATATTTTACCACTATGCAAAGAGCACTGTTTATGGAAGAACTGGTGACGAAGCACAGTGCCATTATGGACAAGTATGATCCTAAAAAAACAAAGGCACTTGCCGTAGATGAATGGGGCGGATGGTATGATGTGGTGCAGGGCACCAACGGTGCCTTCTTATTTCAGCAAAATACAATGCGGGATGCCATGATTGCAGGTGCCACCCTCAATATTTTCAATAACCATTGTGATCGGGTAAAGATGGCAAACCTTGCCCAGATCATTAATGTGCTGCAGGCTGTGATACTAACGGATAACGAAAAGATGATCCTGACCCCCACTTATCATGTAATGGAAATGTATAACGTTCACCAGGATGCCCTTATGCTTCCTCTCACTCTTGCAAGCAATAAATATATACTGGGAAAAGATATGCTGGATGCGGTTTCAGCTTCAGCTTCAAGAGATAAAAACGGTGCTGTTCACATTTCCCTGGTAAATATCGATGCAAAGAATGAGCAGGAAGTAAAAATTGATCTGCAGGGAGTAACAGCTAAATCAGTTACCGGGCGCATTTTGAAATCGGCAACACTACAGGATCATAATTCATTTGACAACCCGGCTAAAATCAAACCGGTTGCTTTTACTAATGCATCACTTAACGGGAATAACCTGGTTGTAAAACTGCCACCATTTTCTGTAGTAATCCTGGAACTTAAATAATGAGCAGTGACT
>JAEUVP010000271.1 GCA_016786805.1 Chitinophagaceae bacterium
CCCTGTATCACCTGGTAGTTTTCATTAGCCTGAATAATGACATTGGCATAAACAAGAGGTGTAGTGCCTGTGCTGGTATCATTCCCTTTTTTGGAACAGGAAGCTAACAAACCAATAACCAGGAGAAATTGCTTCGATGTATTTATATACTTATTGATGCTGCTCATATATAATCCTCACTTTTCCCATGATCCATTAAATCACTATTTCAATTATAGCAGCCTTTATATCGTTTACTTGAAGTGTCACTTGGGTTTTAGTTAAGGGATTCGAATTGCTCAAAAGCTTTAACTATTACCTGTTGTCTAAAAAATGAGTAGCTGGTTAATTTTTAAACCCGATACTTCCAAAAACGAAAATTAAAAATGAGAGAGGTGAAGAATCACCTCTCTGTAACGACTGCTGCTTGCTTTGCTATATACTTAATTTTTATTGATAATTAGGGTTTTGATAAGCCGCCTTTTCTTCCGGTGTCATTTCCATCCCGTCAAGCTGGCCTTGTGGGATCGGCCGGATATAATGAAACGGCTGGATAGTACGGGTAAATGTTTGCGGAGTATGGGCACCATAGGTTGCTGCACAAATTGAGTAAGAACCTGCAAGCTCGTTCCACTTTTGGGTACGAACCAGGTCGAACCAACGATGACCTTCCCCGAAATATTCACGGGAACGTTCTGCCAAAATATAATTAATATCGATAGTAGCCGGAGTAGCTGCTATCATGGCTGCACTATTATCTGCAACGAATGCTGCATTGTTTTTATTTGAAAATCTCCATTTACCAGCTCTTGCACGAAGTACGTTGACCAGGTCACGGGCAGATTTACCAGCTACTGTTGTGGCACCTTTTACGGCCGCCTCAGCAGCCACAAGATAGAGCTCAGAAAATTTTGCGATCTTGAATGGACGGGTACTTGGCGCATTAGGCTCTCCCAGTCCAACACTACCGGTACGGTATACGCCCATCTTCCAGAGGCCCGGAAATACGATCCTGCTTATACCACTTGGAGCGATCACAAAATCGGCACGACCGGGTAATACGCCTGCACCAACATTACTGTACGATTTTCCCGGGAAATTTGCCCCGGTCGAATAAGTAATACCTGCACCTTGTGAATCATACTCCAAAAAACTTAATACCGCATCCCCTGGAACAACCGGCAGGTCATTAGCATTATAAAGTGTTGTATTAGTAGTACCGCCTTTGGGCCAGTTACCCCTGTAAACAGTACTGAATGTTCCATCATAGCGGGAATCCAACGTTTTTTCAGCAAACGTATTGGTAAATACTTCGATAGGAGGAGCCATCCGGGTATAAGGACGCCCCAAACCCTGGGCTGCTTCCCGCTGAACGGAACTAATTGCAGCACCGGTACCATTCGAGTTTGCAGCACTTCTGATTACCGTATAGTTCCAGGTCACCATCCAAACACAAGAGTTTCTGCCACCACCCAATTCACTCTGGAAACCTGTAAGAGGAGATCCGTTGTAAAATTCACTTTCCTGTGTATGATCAGCATACAAAAGCATTTCTTTATTACGGTCATTACCGCCTACGTGTACGTCATAGAAAGTATTCTCCAGGCCAAAGGGGCCAGGATTATCAATGCCCTGTACTGCGATATCATACGCTTTTTGAAAATACCATTGAGCATCATGCCCATCAGGATCAGTTCTTGGGGATGCAGGGTAAGTAGGTATATTGTTTGGATTTTGCAACCACCAGGCATATGTCAAATAAGCTTTCGCCAGGTAAAGACGTGCCAGTGTTTTTGTTGCACCACCTGTTACCCTGCCTGTAACCGGCAGATCGTTTACTGCTGTTAACAAGTCAGGAAAAATGCCTTTGGTATAAACTTCAGGTACCGTGTTGCGAACAGATTTTCTTGATGGAGCGGTATTAAATTTCAGTTCTCCTGCGCCAAGATCCAGTGGTACTCCGCCAAATGTTTGTACTAACAGGAAATAATCAAAAGCCCGGAAAAACCTGGCTTCAGCGATCAACGGTGCCGAAATACCTACTGCTGAAGCATTCTCAATAATCCCGCTGGCCGTATTGATATTAGAAAAAGCTGTTCCCCATAATGCATCAGAACGGCTGCTTGCAGCTGTTATGTTTCCTACACCAGTAAGATCCATATCCTTAAAATTTGCATCAGCACTTTGAGCCCAGGTATATTCGTCGGTACCGGTCTCTAATGTATTATAATAATAAGGTTGACCAAATATGAACCGGAGATGGGCATACTGGGATGTAATACCACCCAGAACTCCTTTTTCGGTTTTAAAAAACCCTGGCTCATAAATACTGCGTGGCTGTTCATCCAGGATCTTGTTACAACCGGGAGCTAACAGTATAAAGAGAGCTGAGACAATAGCAGACTTTATTTGTATATGTTTCATATTCGTATGTTTTAAAATGTCAAATTAACGCCTACAATATAGTTACGGGTTGAAGGGGTGTTAAACCCTACAGTAAGAATGCGACGCAGATTCTGACTAAGGTTCACTGCAGCATTTTCATTTCCAAACGAGTTGGTTTCAGGATCCAGACCTGACTCTTTATGGAATGGAGAGAACATAACAAACGGGTTCTGTGCAGTAAAGTACATCCGCATTTTAACATTGGGATTCTTTATCAGGCTCCGGCTGAGATCATAGCCCAATGTGATGGTACGAACCTTCAGGAAGGAGCCATCAAAATAACTCAGGGTGCTGCCATACTTAGGATTATCATTACTGATAGGGCCTGCAGGATTAGGATACTTCGCATCCGTATTATCAGGTGTCCAGTAATCCACTTTAATATTATTTCTGCGGCCGGTTAATAAATTGAGATAACCGTTGGAACCATGAATAGTACTGAAGAGTATTCCTCCGCTTCTGAATATACTTACAATGCCGAGGTCAAATCCCTTATAAGCAACACGGGTATTAAAACCTCCCTGGAAATCGGGATCAACATCCATAATTTCCCTGTCGGCTGGTCCTATTGCTCTTACGGGTGTACCATCAGGGTTGAAATCGCCTTTGTACAGTACTTTAATCATTCCTAAAGTTCCACCCGGTTCCAGGATATTGAGGTATTGATCTTTATCCTGCCATAGGCCGATTTTCTTATAATCGTAAATAGCATTGATATTATGACCTACAAACCACCAGTTGGCTTCATCCCTGGTTTGTCCTGATGCAAGTGATACCAGTCTATTTTTATTGGTATAGAAATTAACTCCCGCTTCCCAGGTCCAGCCATTTACATCATTGATGATAGTACCATTTAAACTCAATTCAAATCCTTTGTTTTGAGTAGCACCAATATTCGCAGTATAACCGGTTACACCTGATGTGGGGGGCAGACTAAGTCCCAGAAGAATATCTTCTGTCTTGGTAATATAGTATTCAATCGTACCTGACAAGCGATTTTTTAAGATAGAGAAATCAAGACCAAAATTTAAGGTTTTAGAATACTCCCATCCTAAACCAGGGTTTGGCAGTTGTGATACATAGTAACCGGTGCTATAAGTTGACGGGCCAAAATTATAAGGCCTGGTATCTAATCTTCCAAGTGTGGAATAAGGAGCGATAGCCTGGTTAGAAGTTTGTCCAAAACCTGCCCGCAACTTAAGGTTGTTGATTATCTTATTACCCTGCATAAACGATTCATTAGCGATATTCCACCCTACAGATACAGCGGGATAGGTATGCCATTTCTGCCCTGGTGCCAGTCTTGATGAACCGTCTGCACGTACTGTAGCAGATAACATATAGCGATTGTCATAAGAGTACATAACACGACCCATTGCTGACATCAATCCCCATAACTGGTAGTCCTGGTTGGCGGGATTTATTATCAGTTGGCCTGCAGCCTGGCCGAGGTTATAAAATTGAAATGCATCAGCAGGTATATCCTGGGCAGACATATTTGACCTGTTATATTTGCTTTGTTCAGCAGAATAAAGAGCCACTGCATTTACGGTGTGTTTCCCCGCAAAAGTGTGGTCGAAGCTAAGAATGTTTTCCAATGTCCAATGGTAAGTGAACCTGTTATCAACAGAGGCAGATGATATACTGGCAGGATTGACGCTACCAACACCCTGTCCTGTATAAGCGCCATTGTTGGATTGCACATAATCAAGACCAAGATTTACCCTGTACTTCAGCCCGTCGAGAAACGGTGCTTTCACCTCACCATAAATGGCATTGTAGGAGGCAAATCCCCTGGTTTCATTCAACCACTGATCATTATCCTTTAATTGCTCCACTACATCTTTGGTAAAAATAAACTGGTCATCAGCTGCCATCCGTATTATCCTTTTCAAACTACCATCGGCGTTATAAGGAGAAGAAATGGGTGACATACTTAATGTGTTATATAAACCCACCTGGTCTCCCTGGCTTTCGTTATAGTTGTTATTAGTGGTGAACCCAAAGCGAAAATGCTTTCCCACCTGCTGATCCAATGAACCACGAAGTGAGTATCGCTTATATTGCTGAGTAGGGATAACACCCTGGTTAAGATAATACCCCATCCCGAAATTGTAACTCCCGGTTTCTGAACCACCCGTAAGACTGATATTATGATCTGTTACAATGCCTGTTTTATAAAAGAGGTCCTGCCAGTCGGTGGTAATATCGTCAGCTTCATCCTGCCCGTTAACATATTGTCCCCTTGCTGCACGGAGTGCTACAAATTCCGGACCGTCCATCATAGGGTATTTTGCAAAAATGGATTGAGAACCTACATAGGTGCTATAATTAATCCGGGGTTTTCTATTCTTAGTTCCTTTATCCGTTGTAATAAGTATAACACCATTGGCACCGCGGGAGCCGTAAATAGCAGTTGCCGAAGCGTCTTTAAGAACTTCAATGCTTTTAACGTCATTGGGGTTAATATCTCCTAATGAGCCGATAAATGGAATACCATCAAGAACGATCAACGGATTATTATCGGCACTCAGGGATCTTATACCCCTGATACGGATTTGCATTGTTGCACCCGGCCGGGTTGATGTTTGCGAAATCTCCACGCCAGCCAGCCTTCCTTGCAGGGCTTGTGTAACGTTAGGTGCCGGAACCTCCCGCATCACATTACCACTAATAGAGGCCACGGAAC
Source organism: Chitinophagaceae bacterium (assembly GCA_016786805.1). Classification (GTDB taxonomy): domain Bacteria; phylum Bacteroidota; class Bacteroidia; order Chitinophagales; family Chitinophagaceae; genus CADEDV01. The sequence goes on from JAEUVP010000271.1 coordinate 5,114, forward strand.
CAGTAATAGCTTCTTTCCGTTGTGTACCATAACCAACGACCACCACTTCACCAATATCACGGGCAGATGTTGTTAATTGTATTGACAGTTGCGCTTCATCACCAACCACAATTTCTTTATCGGCAAACCCGATATTAGAAATTACCAGTGTGGCGCCCTTGGCAGCAGTAATGGTAAACTCTCCATTATTATTGGTAGAAGTCCCGGTACGGGTTCCTTTTACCTGTACAGTGGCACCAGTTACAGGCACACCAGTTTCGTTCGTAATAGTTCCTTTTACAGTTTTTTCCTGTGCGAATGCAGTAAAGGATGCTGCAAGCAGAAAGATCAATGCCAATGCGGCCGGTAAAATTTGTTTACCCCACAGGTACATTGATGACGGTTTTTTTTGACGGGGAGATTTTTTCATATTAATCGTTTTGGCAGTTAACAGTTTCAGATTGTATGAATAGAAATAAGTGACAAGAAGAAAGAGACATGAAGCAGTAATGAAAGGCCGCACTGATGGGATTTACCGCAATGAGAAATGAAGTCCGGTCAAATAAAGTATATGAAGAAACAAGAGATGTAGTCAATAAAGGGACCTGGGAATGCCCATTTACCTGTTCAATGCATTTAGATAGTCTCATTTGTTTCATATAGCAGTTGGCAGCAAAAAGCAGTTTTCGGTAAAGCAATCGTCTCAAAAAAGTTGCTTCGCAGAACGAATATAGGAAAAAAAACAAAAATTGCAACCGATTGCAATTTTTTTTAAAAAATTTTCCTCCGTTCTTTGTAACTGAATGATTATCCATGGCTGAGGAGAAAGAAATAACCATCTATGATATCGCCAGGCACCTGAATATATCAGCCACCACGGTCAGCCGGGGACTCAAAGACCACCCGGCTATTAATAAAAACACCCGGAAGAAAATTGCCGAAGCTGCTAAAAAATTAGGCTACAGGACCAACACATTTGCCAGCAGTTTACGAAGCAAAAAGACTTATACCCTGGGCATTATAGTACACCGGCTCAACAGTTATTTTGTCGCCACTGTATTGGCTGGTATGGAAGATGCAGCTAATAAGGAGGGCTACAACCTTATTATAAGCCATTCCCTGGAAAGTGCTTCCAAAGAAGTGCTGAATGCGCAAACTATGTTCGCAAAAAGGGTGGATGGATTACTCGTTTCCCTGGCCTACGATACGGAGAATATTGACCACCTCCAGCCCTTTTTCGATAAAGGCATCCCAGTTGTTTTCTTTGACCGGGTCTTCCCGCATAACGATAGTACTAATGTAATAATAGATAACTATACAGCTGCTTACGAAATCACCAAACACTTGCTGGAACAGGGTTGCAGGCGGATCATGCACCTGGGTGGTAATATGCTACGCAATGTTTACACAGAACGCCTCAGGGGTTACAAACAAGCCCTTAAAGACTATAAGGTCGGTTTTAATGAGCAGCTCCTTTATATCAGTACCCTTAATGAACAATCTGGCACCGAGGCAGCTGAGCACATCTTAAAAATGAAAGCGGCCAACAGGCCCGATGCAGTCTTTGCCTCCAACGATACAGCCGCTGCTCATTGTATGATCAGGCTCAAAGCGGCTGGTATCAGGATACCTGGCGATATCGCTTTTGCCGGCTTCAACAATGATCCCATCAGTAAGGTAATAGAACCCAACCTCACCACCGTTAACTATTCCGGTTACCATATCGGAGAGGCTGCCGTAACAAGTCTTATCAATCACCTGAATGGTATCTCCAGTACAAAAACGACCAATACTATCGTATTAAGATCTGACCTGGTGATCCGTGAATCGTCACTTAAAAACAAATCTTTGTAATTAGATTTTTTTTGCGATTTTTATGCAACCGATTGCAACATGAAACCGAAAAAAGACATTACGATCTATGATATTGCCCAGAAACTGGACCTGTCATCTGCTACTGTAAGTCGTGCTTTGCAAGATCATCCTGCTATTAATAAGAACACCCGTAAAAAAATTCAGGACGCTGCCAAAGAATTAGGTTACCGTCATAATAATTTTGCCAGTAGCCTTCGTAAACAGAAAACCAATACGATTGGTGTGATCGTTCATGAATTGAACAGTAACTTCATTACTTCGGTATTAGCCGGTATTGAAAAAGTAACTACACAGGCCGGTTACGATCTCATCATTGCCCACTCCTCTGAAAGCTTTGAGAAAGAAGCCGCGAATGCACTGAACCTTTTTCATAAACGGGTGGATGGCCTGATCGCTTCCTTAGCTTTTGATACCAAAGGACTGGATCATTACAAACAATACGAGGAAAAAGGTATCCCTGTCATCTTCTTTGACCGGGTGGAAGAAAAAAGCGACAGCACTAAAGTAATTATTGATAATTATAAATGCGGTTACCAGGCTACGCAACACCTCATCGAACAAGGATGCAAAAGAATTGTACTGGTAACAGCGAACCTGAAAAGAAACGTATATGCCCAGCG
>JAEUVP010000295.1 GCA_016786805.1 Chitinophagaceae bacterium
GCCCGACTGTGTTGCAGAATTGATCTTGCAGTTGTCAGCATCGAAGGATAAGCACTCCGTAATAAATGATTGGCATAAATAACAATATTAAACCCTGCTTCTTCCAGTTGCTGCCAGGTAATACTGTTATAGGTGGTAGGCACTGCGACTAAAGGCACTTTATGTTCAAATTCTTTATACTGCTTTGCAAACTCAAGAATCTCATTCCCATCCTGTGATTTACTATGGATCATGATCCCATCCACACCAGCAACGATATAAGCCTTTGCCCTTTCCATGGCATCCGTAATTGTTTTACCCAATATCAAACTTTCGATACGGGCAATGATCATAAAATCTTTGGTCACACAATTCTTTTTCCCGGTTCTTATTTTCTCACAAAAATCTTCAATACTATCCTGCTCCTGTGATGATTGTTCTTCCAGCAATGAATTTTTTTTAAGCCCTATTTTATCTTCGATAACTATAGCCGAAATGCCCAGCCTTTCCAGCGAACGCACCGTAAAAACAAAATGCTCTATTTTCCCACCCGTATCCCCATCAAAGATCACGGGTTTGGTAGTCACTTCCAGTATATCATTCAGTGTCTGTAATCTTGAGGTCACATCAACCGCTTCAATATCCGGTTTACCTTTCGCCATTGAATCGGTCAGGCTGCTGATCCACATGGCATCAAACTCCTGCTGCATTCCTTTTTCATCTGTGAAAGAAGTATTCTCCACGATCAGTCCGCTTAAACCGTTATGCGCTTCCAGCACCCGCATACAGGATTTCACAGAAAGAATTCTTCGTAGTCTTTTCAACCGGATATCGGCTGTAGTTCCTGTTTCCTTCAATGCTTTTTGAATAGCTGTTGAACTGATACCACCGGTATAAGGGACTTCCACCAATTCCCCACCCCATTCCTTCAACGTATCAATCACTTTTTGTCTTGTTGCCTGCTGCACACCGGTTTTCCAGTCATCTCCATGTACTACAAAAGCAGGTCTCAGTTTTTGCAGGTTAGCAGAGTAATCCAGTGTTTCCTGCGGAATAACCTCACTAACACCAGCTATATTCTCTACGATAATCTTTCGTTGTTCAAAACTGAGGTAAGGCACTCTTTTATAACTGGCAATAGCTTTATCAGTTAGTAAGCCAATCACGACCTTGCCCAGCTTTTTGCCTGTATTGATAATATTCAGGTGACCCGGGTGAATCAGGTCTGCACTCATGCCGATGTAAACGATCTTTTCCATATATCAGGGCCGAAAATAAACTATTCCCGGCGCCGGATAAAGAACCCCTCAAAATTAAATGCCCGGAATACCCATGCTTTTATAGTTTTGTCCCGGTTTGCAGAAAAACTGAACTTTTACATGAAACGAATCTCCGCTGTTCCCTTGTTCCTTTTCCTGTTGCCCGTCTTCTTTGTGCTGCACGGCTGTATGGAGAACTATGATTTTGTGCCGGTGAAAGATGCCCTTTTGCTAACTGGTCTTTATTGTGGTGTTTCAGCAATACTATTATTCCTTTTCTGGCTTTTTTACCGGAATTTCATCAAAGCAGCGCTGGTCTCTTTCTGCATTATGGCCTTCCACTTTTTCTTTGGTAGTGTGCATGATAGCTTGAAGAAATATTTCCCAGAAACTTTTGCTTCGAAATATTCTTTTATCCTTCCAGCCACCTTGGTTCTTTTGCTGCTCGTACTGGTTCTTGTAAAAAGAAGAAAAAAACCGCTGGCCAAACTCTCCTTTTACCTGACTTCACTGCTCATCATTCTTATTGCTGCTGATACCGTAATGCTGCTGACTAAAGTCATAGGAAGTTCAAAACAGGAACAGGCAACAATTCCGGATGGCATGGCCCCTTGTAAGGATTGCCCGAAACCTGATATCTATTTCATTATAGCAGACGAATATGTTGGCAATACAACACTAAAAGATAAATTCGGTTTCGATAACAGTGCTTTTATTAATGGCCTGGCAGCAAGAGGTTTTCATACAATTCCTTACAGTAGCAGCAATTATAATTTTACACCCTATTCTGTAGCCTCCACCTTAAATATGGACTACCTGGATATACGGGCACAAAAAAAAGCGGACCAGTCTGATCTTGCCCTATGCTACTCCACCATAAAAAATAATAGGTTTCTTAAATTCCTGCAATCTGTAGGTTATACGTTTCGTAATTATTCCATTTTTGATTTTAAAGGCCAGCCTGCCAGGACCGAAGTAACTTTTTTACCGGTAAAGACCAAGCTGATCACGGGGCAAACATTCCTCAGCCGTTTTAACCGGGATATCCGCTATCATCTTGTAACAAACCTGGAAACGAAAACGGAGATCAAAAGAATGACATATGGATTTCTTCATAATAATGAGAATATTTACAGCCTGACTCAAAAAGAAGCAACATCAACATCCCTTGCACCAAAGCTGATCCTGACCCACCTGCACCTGCCGCATTATCCTTACTATTTTGATAAAGACGGAAAGGAACGGCCTTTCGAAAAATTAACGGAAGGGAACCAGACAGATAAAGCCGCTTATGTGCAATACTTACAATATGGCAATAAGAAATACCTTGAATTGATTGATCAGATTCTAAAGGAATCACGGACCCCTCCCATCATCATCCTGATGGGAGACCATGGCTTCCGGCATTTCACCGAAGAAGTTGATCTCAAATACTGGTACCTGAACCAGCTGTCTTTATATACACCGGGTAAGAACTATGCTGCATACGGCGACAGTCTTACCAATGTGAATTTTCTGCGGGTATTGCTTAATACAGAATATAAACAGCAGCTTCCTTTGTTAAAAGACCAGGCTATATTCATTGAAGAATAACGGTTACATTTATTCATTAAATCGCTGAATTGCCTGCTTTAAAAAAAATAACACTGGTTGCCCTAAAATGGTTTCTGCACCTCTTCTTGCTTCCTGTATTCTTTACAGTAAGCATTTATAACCAGTTTGCCGGCCTTACGGGCCAACTGGATCTTTTTATAGCATTCCTGGTTATTACAGGGGCACTCCTGATACTATTTTTTCTTTTTACTTTTTTTTTAAAAAATAAAAGTAAGGCTGCTCTGGCGGCAACTATTACCGGGATACTGTATCTATTTTTCGGAAATATCAAGGAATTGCTTACCGGATTTTCAGTATTCTTCCCTATTTCACATTATAAAATTCTTTTACCCCTGCTGTTTGTTTTTTATGCAGCTATCTTATATAAAATCCGTAAGGCGAGATCAGTTTATAATGCAACTGCTTACCTGAACGTCTTATTTTTGTTGTACTTATCCATCGAACTGTGGACTTTCATACAATTACCAGGCGGCAATCAAAAAAATAACAACTTACCCAGCTTCGAAAGCAAACAATTATCTCCCGCCCGCCCTGATATTTACTTTATTGTTGCAGACGGCTACCCTTCCACCACCTACCAGCAAGATGTTTTAGAAGCCAGCCACAACACACTTGACAGTTTTCTTATTGACAAAAAATTCTTCCTGGTTAACAATGCGAGAAGTAATTATAATAATACGGCTTTTTCCATGAGCTCGATCCTCAGCATGCAATATGTTGACTGGATGAAAGGGACCAGCGTAACAAAACCGTATCATTATAACCTGGCTATTGCAGCTATAAAAAATGCGCCTGTATTTAAGCTATTGAACGAGCAAGATTACAGCCTTTACAATCTCTCTGTTTTTGATATTGGCAAAACCATCTCTGTTAAAAGAGAAGATTTTTTGAGTACTACTCCCTCGGCGATCATTTTTTATAATACTTTCTGGAACTGCATCCGGAGGGATATTCTTCCGGAATTTTTCCCGGTATTAAGAGAGCGGCTGATTCGTAAACAGCAGCTCGATAACAAAGAACACCTTAGTAAATACAAAGACTATAACCGGCAGGTAAGCGATTCGTTGTTAACAATAGCTGACCTGCCTGCTTCCTCGCCAAAATTCATTTATACTCACCTGGAGATGCCGCACTTCCCCTACTTTTATGATTCAGCAGGGAAAGCTTACCCGGATGAAATTGTATTTGGCCCTGCCATGATTAAGGATAAAGAAAGATTTAAGAATTATGTGGCCTACAGCAACGCTCATATCAGCCAGCTGATCACCCGGGTTCTTACCCAGACCAATGGCCAGGCAGTTATTATTATATTGAGTGACCATGGGATAAATGACCTGCCCGGAAGCCGCAAAGAAGATGCTTTCAGCAATTACTCCGCCTTCTATTTCCCGGATGGTAATTACCATCAACTATATACAGGAATGAGTAATGTCAATACTTTCCGGGTTCTTTTCAACAAATATTTCGCTCAACGATTACCTTTGCTGAGCGATTCCAGCATTTATATTAAATAGAAAAGAAAATCAATTTATGCAGTTAAGAAACGACTGGACACCCGAAGAAATAAAAGACATTTACAGTACTCCGCTGCTTGACCTCATTTACAAAGCCGCTTCTGTTCACCGGGATTATAATGATACCGGAGAAGTACAGGTTTGTACTTTATTATCCATCAAGACAGGCGGTTGTTCAGAAGACTGTGCTTATTGTCCGCAGGCAGCCCGTTATGATACAGGTGTGGGAGTGCAGGCATTACTAAAAAAAGAAGAAGTAATGGAATACGCTGCCAAAGCGAAAGAAGCCGGCAGCACAAGGTTTTGTATGGGTGCGGCCTGGAGGGAAGTAAGAGACAACAAAGACTTCGACCGGGTACTGGATATGGTAAAAGGAGTGAATAGTATGGGCATGGAAGTTTGCTGCACACTGGGAATGCTGACAGAAGACCAGGCTAAGAAATTAGCGGATGCAGGCCTGCATGCTTACAATCATAATCTTGATACTTCATCTGACTATTACGGGGAGATCATTCACACAAGAACCTATGACGACCGTTTACAAACATTAGACAATGTTCGTAAAGCCGGTGTTACTGTTTGTTGTGGCGGGATCATTGGCTTAGGCGAAACGCATGATGACAGGATAAAAATGCTGCATACTTTA
>JAEUVP010000077.1 GCA_016786805.1 Chitinophagaceae bacterium
TTACCCCTTGTGGATTCAGGTCGAAGTCTGTATACCCAACAGCAAAATAACCGACACGGGGATCGAAATATCTTGACTGCATAGGCTCTTTTGGTAACAATACCAGTGAGCTGTTTAATTCAACTGTGATATTGCCGGTACCGCCAGGTGCACCAATGGTCAGTCCGGGTATACCGCTTGGCGCTGCCGGTGTTCTTGAATAGGTCTTTACCGTTTTAATTTCAATATTGATCGGGTAAGAGCTTACGCCTACGATATACGATTTATCGTTTTGCACCATACCTATACGCTGAGAACTCTTTAAAGAACTGTTGAAGAACAGGATATCGTTATCACTATTGATATAATCAGTAATATCCAAAACAGATCCTGTAGAATCTTTCGAAAATGCTTTAATATCAAATGAAGCGGAGATAGGCTGAATATTGGAATTATTCACCGCAGCAAACATAGGCGAAGTTGAATCCTTTGCATATTCAGCGTAAGAGATATTACGGAGGAACACTTTATTATTTGGTCCTTTTTCGAAACGAATCACATTCTGACCGATCTGGTCACCAGCATAACCAAAGAACCCGTTACGCATACCTGCCGCAGCTTTGGAAATACGATTTACCACCAGGATATCACGACCTAATAGTGCATCGGGTATCTCGAAAAAATATTTATCCTCTAACTTATGAACCTTAAAAAGTCCTTCGTCAGTTTTCGCCTTATCCGTAATCACTTCTTTATAAGGCTTCGGGCCATTGGAAGAAGGACGGATGCCTCCGGGGCCACTCATCGGGCCTCTTGTAGTATCACGAACAATCGGAGCTTGCGCTGCAGCGGCCATAATTATGGTGGAAGCCAGCACAGTCAATCCCCATCGGTTGAAGAGTGAATGCATAAACATCAATTTGGTGATTTAATAAGTGCTCAATATACGGAAAGCGATGGTTAAACATGGAATCCAGGGCGATTTTATACCAACGGTTGAATATGGACTATAAAAAAATTAGCCCGGCTTAAACAAAGCCGGGCTAACATTGAAACGTATATTTATTTTTTGGAATTCTTTTCCATTTTTAATCCCAGTTTAAGTAATGATGCAGTAAAACCACAACCCTGCTTTGACTCAAGTTCCTTAATCACCTTTTGTGCAAATTTATCCTGGTTAAAGGTGTACGCATTGTCATATTTCTTCTCCACATTTTTGATGCACTTGCCAATCTCTGAATTTTCATCATCTATTTCACTAAAGCTTTCCATTTCTGTTGCAATAGCCACCTGGTCCTCTTCATTCATTGCCAGCACAGCGTTTTGGAGTGATTTTTCAGGGTCTGCTGCTTCCGAGGCTTTAGCTACAATATTTTTTGTTGATCCACTGAGGTCTCTTTCCATTTTTGAAAAACAATTACAAAAATCAGCAGCCATTTGTGGTACTTTCTGGTCTGCTGTTGAACAGGATATTATACTCATCACAACAACAGCCAATACCAGGTAGGAGATCTTTTTCATGCAAGTTTGTTTGGTAAATAATAATCCAAAATAGCCGTATACAGCGGTATGAAAAAATTTCGACCCTCCTTTTTTAGTTCAATTCCCCGCTGCTGATAAAAAAGCCACCCTCCTGGGTGGCTTGCTATAAATGCTTTACGGAATTAAGATTTTTTCTTGCCCTTAGGTGCAAACATAGCCAGCATTCTCCGGCCTTCCATCTTCGGCATACTTTCCAGCACACCAGTTTCTGCCAGCCTTTCTGCAAACTTCAGGAGTAATAGCTGCCCCCTGTCCTGGAACTGGATAGCACGGCCTTTGAACTGTACATATGCTTTTACTTTATTACCATCTTTTAAAAATTCGATAGCATGTTTGGCTTTAAAGTCAAAGTCGTGATCATCAGTATTCGGGGTAAACCTGATCTCCTTTACCTCAGAGACTTTGCTCTTGGCCTTCATCTCTTTTTCTTTCTTCTTCTTATCGTAGAGGAATTTGTTGTAGTCGATGATCTTACAAACAGGTGGATCAACCGTAGGAGAGATTTCAACCAGGTCTAATCCCTGTTCCTGTGCCATCTTCAGTGCTTCCTGGGTGGTGTAGATGCCTACTTCTACATTTTCACCTACCAGCCGCACCTGCGGCACACGGATAAAATGGTTAATACGATGTTCTGCTTCTTTACGGGGAACAAATCTTCCCCTGAATCCGCCTTTGTTGAATCCGCCACCGCCGGGTTTAAAACCTCCGCCGCCGGGTGGCCTGTTGAACCCGCCTCCGGGTTTTTGTGGTACTGCCATTTACTTTTTTTAGTTAAGCCCCCAACCCCTGCAGGGGAGCAATTTTCGTTTTTATAAAATCCTCACCAGGATTGAGGAAAAATTATTTTGTAAGCCGGGAACAATACTACTATCATCATCTTTAAAACAGAAATTGCTCCCAGTTTGTTCTGCTTATTTTTTACTCAGCTTTTCTTTCTTTAATCTCAACCACCGCTTCAGCTAAAAATTCGTCTACCGATTTTACACCGAGATCTCCCTTCCCCTGTCTTCTTACTGCCACTTTATGTTCACTCATTTCCTTCTCTCCCACCACGAGCATATAAGGTACTTTCATCAGTTCGGTATCACGGATCTTTTTACCGATCTTCTCATTGCGGTCATCAACCTCTGCACGAATATCAGCTTTTTTCAGTTTATCCGAAACAGATTTTGCATAGTCGATAAACTTATCGCTGATCGGCAGCACTTTCACCTGTACCGGTGCCAGCCACAGCGGCAGTTTCCCGGCATAATGCTCCAGCAGGAACCCGATAAACCGTTCGTGGGTACCCAGTGGTGCCCGGTGTATGATCAGTGGGATTTCCCGTTCGTTATTCTGGTTGGTAAAGGAAAGATTGAAGCTGCGGGATTGGGCAAAATCTACCTGGTTGGTGGCCAGTGTAAATTCACGGCCAATGGCACTCCATATCTGTACATCGATCTTGGGTCCGTAGAAGGCCCCCTCTCCCTTTACTTCCACAAAAGGCACCCCTGTTTCTATCAGCACCTTTCTCACCAGGTCTTCTGTTTCCAGCCAGAGTGCCGGTTCGTTTACATACTTCTGTCCCAGTTTTTCAGGATCGTGTAAACTCAACCGCATCACATATTTATCGATCCCGAATATTTTGAAATATTTGAGATACATATCATTCACCGCTTTGAATTCCTGGGCAAACTGTTCTTTAGTACAGTAGATATGTGCATCGTTCATATGTAAACAACGTACCCGCATTAACCCGAATAACTCACCGCTTTGTTCATAACGATAGCAAGTGCCGTACTCGGCAATACGATAGGGCATGTCCCTGTAGCTCTTTGGTTCCGCATCAAATATTTTATGGTGATGCGGGCAGTTCATTGCTTTCAGGTAATATTTCTCACCATCCATTTCCATGGGCGGGAACATGCTGTCTGCATAATAAGGAAGATGGCCGCTCGTCAGGTACATACTTTCTTTTGCAATATGCGGCGTCACCACTCTTTTATATCCTCCAGCGAGTTCTGTTTCTTTGGCCAGCTTTTCTAATTCCTCGATAATAACCGTTCCATTGGGCATCCACAAAATCAACCCGGGACCCACATCATCATCCATCGTATAAATGCCTAACTCTTTCCCTAGTTTGCGGTGATCTCTTTTCTTCGCTTCCTCCAGCATGGCCAGGTGTTCATCCAGCTCTTTTTGCGAAGGAAAAGTCACTCCATAAACTCTCGTCAGTTGTTTATTCTTTTCATCTCCTTTCCAGTAAGCACCTGCAATACTCATCAGCTTGATCGCTTTGATAAGACCGGTATTAGGAATATGTGGCCCGCGGCACAGGTCGGTGAATTCACCCTGTGTATAAAAAGTAATTTCGCCATCCTGCAGGTTATTCAGCAGGTCAAGTTTGTACTCATCTCCTTTTTCAGTAAAGTATTGAACTGCGTCTGCTTTTGGAATTTCTTTTCTTACATACTGGTTATTCTTCTTTGCCAGTTCATTCATCTTCTTTTCTAAAACAACCAGATCCTCCTCGCTCATCTTTTTATCACCAAGGTCCATATCATAATAAAATCCATTTTCTACCGGCGGGCCTACCCAAAATTTCACACCAGGATACATGGACTCAACGGCTTCAGCCATCAGGTGGGCTGAAGAGTGCCAGAATGTATTCTTTCCATCTGTATCATTCCAGGTGAGTAATTTGAACGTAGCATCTTCATTTATCGGTCTCGTCGCATCCCATACCTGCCCGTTCACACTGGCCGCAAGAACTTTTCGTGCCAGGCCTTCAGAAATAGACTTTGCAATATCAAGTGCAGTCGTTCCTTTTTCATATTCCCTGACAGCACCATCCGGAAGTGTAATCTTGATCATGTAATAAATCCCTGTTTTAAAGAGAGTGCAAATTTAGCAAAATCCGGTTGATTTACAGGGATCCACAGGCAAGTTCTGGTTATTAAATATTCTTCCGGATCAGCCTGTCCATCTCCCTGGTTTTCCCCTGCAGCCTTTTTAATTTTTTTTGATCGAAGTCCGGTCATTGAAATAAAGGAGAGCCAGCTTCAGCTTCCGTATCAGCATAATTTTACCCTACATCTGATACAATCCATTTGTAAGGGTATATAGCTTCAAAATAGATTTCAGCAAAATGATTTGATACCGGATTGCTTTGCCGGGCAGAATCCTACCGGGCCAGTAAAGCAATCGATCTTACGCTGATTTAAGTACTGGCAAAATGAGATATCCAGGAAAAAAAGAAAACCAAAAAACATAGGCAAAGGAGCATAGATACAAACAGCTTTTTTAGCCAGTTAAAATTAACAAACTCTTGCCCAATGCCGTTCTCCAATACGAACCAATTCGTTAGTTTTGAGCCGTGATGAAACAGCTATCCAGGAAGACTTGCCTGTTTTTTATGTTGCTGGTCCCTTTTTCCAATCTTACCGTCTTTTCGCAAGATCTGACCGGTATATGGAAAGGATTTTTCATGTCCGAAGATGGACAATTCTATAAGCTGGAATTTCAGCTCTCTCACAATAAATCCTATGCTGCCAGCGGTGTTTCTTATTCCTACTTAGATGTTCGCTTTTACGGCAAAGCAACAATGACCGGCAGCTATGTAAAAAATACAAAGACCTTAAAGATCAAAGAAATCCGTACCGTAGAAGTAAAGAGTGTGTTGGGAGGTATGACCTGCATCATGAATTACACCCTCACCTATTCAAAATCTGGCAATGAGGAGTTCCTGGAAGGAACCTATGTGGGCAGGAATGAAAAACCGCTGTCTGTTGACACTTCATACTGGGGTGATTGCGGTGGTGGCCGGGTTTCATTGAGACGGGTTGTTTCATCTGATTTCTATCTTGAGCCGTTCCTTAGAAAAGCAACACCTAAAAACCCCGTAGCTAAAGCCCCGGTAACAAAACCGCCGGTTACCACAAAAGTCAATCCGCCCGTTGTAAAAAAACCACCCGTAGTTACCAAACCCGCCAGCAAACCAGTGGTTAAAAAACAGGTTGCAAACCCGCCGGTTACCACAAAGCCTGTCGCAGTTACACCTAAAATTGATACTGTCTCAAAAATAATAGCACCCCCGGTTGTCAAAAAACCTGTTCCGGAAAACATGCCTACCCCATCTGTATTAAAAAACAGGGCTAATGAATTGGTTAAAATACTCACCGTGAGCAATGAGAATGTAACTGTGAAATTGTATGATAACGGGGAGATTGATGATGATACGATCTCTGTATATATGGACAAAAAACTGGTGCTTTCTTCCAGGCGATTAACAGCATCTCCGCTGATCGTAAACCTGAAAATGGATGAAGATAATTCGGAACATGAACTGGTGATGGTAGCCGAGAACCTGGGCCGTATTCCGCCCAATACTTCGCTGATGATTGTTGAATCCGGCGAGCAACGTTTTGATGTCCGTATCACGTCTACCGAACAAAAAAATGCCGTGGTAAGGTTCAGGTATGTGAAACCAAAATGACAGCCCCCTTTTACCTTATCTGAAATGTAAAAAACGAACTACAGGAGAAACCCGGGTAACCGTTTCTGTAATTTCTGCATTGCCTTTTATTTATTTGGCCTATTTTCATTTTTTATGAAGCGTATTACCCTTTTACTCATTTTGTTGCTGTCCATATGCTGTGCCCCGGCGCAGGATATCAATGGCATCTGGAAGGGTAAACTGGTGATGGAACCCGGTGGCTGCTTCCCGGTTTACAATATTGAATTACAACTGACGGTGGTTGGCAACAAGATATCAGGTGTTTCTTATCATTATTCCGACACCAGTAATTACGTAAGAGAAACCTTTGAAGGGACATTCAAACCTGACAGCAACAGTATACTCATCAACGAGATCGGCGTTACCAGTTTTCATATTCCTGCCGATTGCACTCCCTGTATCAAGCGATATAATTTTTCCTACCACAAAGGTGGCAATGAAGAACAATTGCGTGGTTCCTGGACGGGCAAGACCATGGACAATAAATCGAATTGTCCACCGGGAACGATCGTATTGATCCGGATCACCAAATCGGCTTTTAAACCCAACCTGCCCAAAACCCTGACAGAAAGAAAGAATGAACTGGTGAAAACGATCTATGTGGATACCGGGATGGTGAAACTTGATTTTTATGATAATGGAGTGATAGACGGAGATACCATTTCCGTCTATGTAAATGATATGCCGGTGGTATCAAGAAAAATGCTGACCGCCAAACCTGTTACGGCAAACATAAAAATTGACCTGCAACGAACCATACAAGAAGTGATCATGGTTGGAGAAAACCTTGGCTCCATTCCCCCTAATACAGCATTAATGATCATCAATGCCGGTGATAAACGTTACCAGCTCTATCTTACCTCTGATGATAAAAAAAATGCAATGGTCCGGTTCATTTATGAGAAACCCGTAGCCGCAAAGACCCTCTCGCCATAAGCAGCCGGATTTGTTATTCCCTGATCAATCGTAAGAATTCTTCTACCGCATCTTCATCCACCACGGATACAGATTCCTTTACACCCCGCACTGCTTTTACCATCAGTCTTTCCAGGAAATTCATTTTTTCGAGCAACAATTCCCCGCCAAATAAGCCATGTGCCACGGCATGTGTACGTAACGATTCAGGAAAGGCTGTGTCAAATTCAACTGCCCCTTCCTCTGTATTCATAAAGCAGAGAAAAAGTCCCAGCCGTTTCAACAGCAATTGCTTTTCGTTCAGTTCGCAGAACTGGCGGATCTTTTTCTGTATCTGTCCCATATGTATGGAACCGCCAATGATAACCGTTGACCAGGATTCTATATCTGGCATGGCCTCGTTAGCCAGGTTAACAAGGCGTACTTTGTCATCCAGTTCCTGTGACAGATAAGTTGCTAACTTCTGCGTGGTGCCATGCTGGCTCATATAAACGACGAGATAACTCATAGTAAAGTGTTTTTAGCGATCCGTTTAATATATACAACCAGGAGACCGGCACTTAAAAGAGCCAGCACTCCCATTATAACAGCCACAGTATACTCCTGCTCCACTCCTGCCTTTTTCATATATATAACCAGGCCGCCAATACTCAGGTTCATCCATACAAAAAAACTAAGCAGCACCGGTGCCATTATAAAGCCGGTTATCTTTTTCCGCAGTAAAAAAATGGCAGTAATAAGAACACCCGGCAGGAATACAGACAGATCAATGACATGAACAGTATTAGTAAACAATCCGGCTTCTTTTATGGATGGAGGCACCTCCTGGTTCAATATTGCCGGGATGATCTCAGCTAACCAGAGAACATAAAATACTATTGCAATAATCACCAGATAAAGAGCCGTTAAACGGTAAGGAACCTCTTTGAATAAAATACCCGGCAGATCGTTCTTTAGAATTGTCAATAGAAACCAGGCCATTGCATAAAACGAAAGACCCAATGTCAGGCAATAAACAATAAATAGTGCATTGAAATGAACAGCAAAACAGTAAATAGTAAAGGTATAAACCAGGAAGGCTATGATGCCGGCCCAAACCAGCAGGGCCCCGTTATGCCGGCGGTAAGCATAATAAGAACTAATAAGTAAGGCAGGAATAATAAGAAACAGATCCACTATATCCTGTCCGACAGATTGCGCCTGCCAGTTGAGTGTCTCTGCCGAATAGAATCCTTCTGTTGTTAATCCAATAACACTGGCAATCGTCACCAACACAGCAAGCGGTAATGACAACCATAGAATAATAGTCCTGTTTTTAACATCGCCCATGTACTAAATCTATGCATTAATAAAGGCTGCTGCAGATGACCCCTGTCATGGCAAATCTTGAAAGAAGTCAGCTCCGGATGTTAACAAGAGGTGCTTTAAACGAAAAGAGCCCCGTGGGGCTCTTTTCAAAACTGCTTACCTGGCAAAACGACCCTGTGCCGTTCTTGCGTTCCTGCGGATATTCCACAGGTCAGCTGCCGTGAATGTTCGTTCACTGTCACCAGGGATCACAAGGTCTTTTGCTAAGGTTTCTTTTACTTCTTTTACCAGGTTCTTTAATACGTCCGGTTCCATCTGGACAATAGATGGCATCACATCACTCTTCATGATTTATTTCCTTTTAAATGTTTACAAAAATGATCTGAGGCTTAAGGGAGAAATACACTAAGAATCGTTAGAAGAAGTGCTGAATTCTGTCGCCTGTTTGTAAGTATACTACATCTCTCAGATTGATGGCGCAAAGATACACTTAATAAGCTGTCCTTCCAAGGAAAAGAGTGATGAATTGAACAGCATGTCCTTACTATAGAGCAAACAGCAAGACCTGAAAACCTTTACAGGCAAAGGTTTCAGCCTGTTACTAAAAAACTGTTAAGGATAGGAAACAAAAAAAGATATACTGCGGTTTAACTCACCTGGTTCAGGAATAAAGGCAATCCGGACTTCCATTCTCCATCAATATATAGCTCAAAGGAGTAACGGCCTGGTTTTTCAAACTGGAGCTGGTTAAAGTTGATCACAATATTAATGGCAGCAAACTGGCCATTGGGTGGTGTACCGATATTGATATTCCCTTCAATTGGTTGCAGTATCTCTTTTGCATTAGCGTCCGTCAGCCGGAGTTTAAATTCATGCTGGCCGATTTCTTTAATGCCAAACCTCAAGCGGCAGGCTACTGAACAAGATGGATGTTGTACCGGGAATTGTTTCACCTGTATAGCATCAAAGGTCCCGACAACAGTCAATTTTGAACTATTATCCTGTGCAAAGTCAGCAAGAGTGAATATTTCAATTTCCATAATCAGTTATATTATAAGTAAAGCTATGCCTTAATCAGGCAGTCTTTTAATTAGCTAAGAACCATGCCGGATAAAATTAGCTGTTGCAGAATGCCATTAATTGTCATTTGACCTGTTTGCCACTGACATTGCAGCAGGTATGAATGTAATCGAGTCAGTCGGTGGCTGTAACAGGTAAACACGTTGCAGCAATAAGACTTTAAAAAGCCCTGTTTCAGGGAACCAGGGCTTAAAGAATTATCCCGGGTATTTAAGCATCTTTTCTCCCTCAACGGTAATGTATTTATCGGGGCCCTCCATATAACTCGCTTTTACGGTAATGGCTCCTCCTGAAGCAAACTCAAATTGTGCTTTCACCCTGCTAAGTCCGCCTTCAAAGCTGTTATTGCCTTTATAATCCATGGCTTCCATGATCTGGCCGTTTATTTTTACGAAGAGCTGATCATCCTGCCGGTAGAATTCACACATGGATTTATCTTTCATCGTATACAAACCTGCGATCTTTTTGAACGCTCCTGCATCCAGTACATATTCATCCTTCAATACAATATCAAACTTCACCAGTTTTTCATTGGCACTGTTGGTGGAAGATTCCAGGATGCGGTTCAGTGACCGGGGATCTCCTGCACTCTCATCTTTGGAAAGATGCTCATCTCCTTTGAAATAGACTTGTGTCACCAGGTCCTGCTGCGTATTACCGGAGATACGCATATGTATATGGGCCGGCCTGACGGTGTCACCTCCCACATTATAAGGAACCGGTAATATGGTTTTGAAATGATATTTCCCATCATTACCCGTTTTAAAAGAAGCCCGGTAGATATAATCATCCGAAGTGTTATCGTAAACCCCGTGTTCATCGCAATGCCATATTTCGATCAATGAATTTTTGAGTGGGGTTTTCCCATCCTTTCCAAAAACAGTTCCGCTGAAATGAAGCAATTGTCCCTTGGTTCCTTTTTGAACTAATTCAGTACGGAAGGGGGCGCCGGGTCGATAAAACGGTCCGAGAATGTCGGTGGTGGTAGGGTCCTCCCCTACAAAGGCATGGCCATCCCATTTGACCTTTCCAAAAACTCCCACACTCATGGCAATGAGTGATGAACTGTAGATAAAACTTCTTCGTTTCATTGTAAAATGATTTGGTGGTGAATAAAAGATAGCGGGTGAGAATTGATAACAGGAATCAGAGGGGATGAATTGTGTTCGTTGGTTACAGTAAGATAGGACAATAACAGTAAAG
>JAEUVP010000345.1 GCA_016786805.1 Chitinophagaceae bacterium
ACTACGGAATTGAACCAGTTGATATAGCGGTCTCTTCCATCCGGGTTCAGGCAGGGATCTATGATCACTACGGTATTCTTCAGCCATTCTTTCGTTTTTGCCACTGCAGGATTAACAAGTTCATAGAGTGTAAGCATTGCAGCTTCCGAGGAAGATGTTTCGTTACCATGCACATTATAACTCAGCCATACGATCGCAGGAGCATTTTCTTCTATCGCCGCCGCACGGTCTCTTGCCAAATTAGCCAGCCGCAGGTTATTCATCCTGATCGGCTCCAGGTTCTTCATATTCTCAGCTGTTGAAATAAATGTCAGTAATAATGGGCGGCCTTCGTTGGTTTCACCGTATTGCTGCAATTTTACCATAGCAGGCATAGCCTCAGCCACATGATTAAAATAATTGACGATCTTAAAATGCGGGGTGTACCGGGTACCGACCTTATATCCTAAAAATTCTTCAGGTGATTTTAGCTGGGCATTCCCGGCAACGAAAAAAGAAATAAAAAGAACGGAGAACAAAACCTTGCGGATCATAGTGCATGTATTTTAAGCTGGCAAGTTAATGAACAGCCGTTTAATTTCAGCATATTTCAAAACCAGTCAAATCATCCATTTTCAGTAGCTTTATCCATCCTAAAAAAAAGACCCCTTCATGCAAAAAAACATCCCTGCTCTACTTCTTTTCAGCCTGCTGTTATATTGCTGCAATAGTCCTAAAAAAAATACCAGTTCTGCATTTGATCCTTATCATTACTCCGGTTCTAAAAAAGTGATCGCTGAAAATGGTGCTGTTGTGTCGGCACATCCGCTGGCAAGCAAGGTTGGAGTAGAGATCATGAAGGCGGGTGGTAATGCAGTTGATGCTGCCATTGCCACACAGTTAGCATTGGCTGTTGTTTATCCCAATGCCGGTAACCTTGGCGGTGGTGGTTTTATGGTGGCCAGGATGAGTGATGGAAAGACATTTTCGATCGACTACCGGGAGATGGCTCCCGGCAAAGCTCATCGTGATATGTATATTGATCCCGATGGTAAAGCCCGCAACGATAAAAGCGAGGATGGTCATTTAGCCAGTGGTGTTCCAGGTACGGTATCAGGATTGCTAGCCGCTAATCAATATGCCCGTCTCCCATTTGAAAAACTGATTCAACCAGCCATTGATCTTGCCGAAAAAGGATTTGTGATCAGTAAACGGGAAGCCAATTCATTAAATGGATTGCAGGAAGAGTTGAAAAAATTCAATACAGTAATGCCGGTTTTCGTAAAAGCGATTCCCTGGAAAGAAGGCGACACCCTGGTACAAAAAGACCTTGCTAATACTTTAAAGAGAATACAAAAAAACCGGGAAGAAGGTTTTTACCAGGGCGAAACAGCTGACCTGATCGTGGAAGAAATGAAACGGGGTGGCGGCATCATTACTTTGGAAGACCTGAAGAACTATAAAGCTAAATTCAGAGAGCCGCACAGTTTTAATTACAAAGGGTATACGATCATCAGTATGCCGATGCCCAGCAGTGGGGGTCTTTTATTGCATCAAATGCTGAAGATGATAGAAGATAAGAATATTGCAGCCATGGGATTCCATTCCGTACAGGCGGTGCAGCTGATGACAGAAGTGGAAAGAAGAGCCTTTGCTGACCGTGGTGAATATATGGGTGACCCCGATCATTATAAAGTACCGGTGGATATGCTCACGAATGATGTGTACCTGCAGGAACGAATGAAAGATTATGATCCTGCCAAAGCTACTCCCAGTTTGCTGGTTAAACCCGGTCACTTACCAAAAGCAGAAAGTGAAGAAACCACTCACCTGAGTGTGATTGATAAAAATGGCAACGCTGTATCCGTCACCACTACGTTGAATAATTCCTACGGCAGCAGGACGGTTGTAGGGGGAGCCGGTTTTTTCCTGAATGATGAGATGGATGATTTTAGTATCAAACCAGGAGTTCCGAATATGTATGGTGCCATTGGTGGCGAAGCCAATTCAATCAAGCCGGGCAAAAGAATGCTAAGCTCGATGACCCCTACACTTGTGCTAAAAGACAACAATCCTTTTATTGTGATTGGGACACCGGGCGGCACCACAATACCGACACAGGTTTTTCAAACATTAGTGAATATTCTTGAATTCAACATGAATACTGAAGACGCTGTTTACAAGCCCCGGTTTCATCATCAATGGCTACCCGACCAACTGGATGTCGAAAAGAATTTTCCTGTGACAGTAACAGAAGCATTAAAAAAAATGGGATACACTATTAATAACCGGGGAACGTTCGGCCGCCTGGAGATCATTAAAGTATTACCCGGCGGAAAGTTTGAAGCGGTTGCCGATAACCGGGGTGATGATGCAGCAGAAGGATATTAAAACAGCACAACCTGTTAAAACGAAAAAATATGACCACCTCCATTGGTAAAGAGTTTTTACAAACAGCTATCCGCCGGTTAAAATATTATAAAGACCTTGGTGACAAAACGTTTGCACAACTGAATGATGAACAACTCAACTACCTGCCGAATGCAACATCCAACAGTATTGCGGTGATCGTGCAACATATGGCCGGCAATATGCTGAGCCGCTGGACCCACTT
>JAEUVP010000351.1 GCA_016786805.1 Chitinophagaceae bacterium
GAAGAAGACCCGAAATGGCTGCATCCCCAGTTTTATCCCAACCCTGCCAGCAGCCAGTTGACTGTTGATCTTTCTTATGATATCCGCTGGATCGGGAAAACGATGACCCTTATGAATATGCAGGGACAGGTCATCATGCAATTGCCCATTACCGCCAAAGTGCAAACCATCAATACCAGCAACCTGAAACCGGGCATGTATTTACTGGTTTCCAAAAAGGATGACGGGGAAACGATCAAGCAGAAATTTGTTAAGCTATAAGAGAGACCAATACTAACTGTGATTAAGAAAGCCCCTTCAGGAATGAAGGGGCTTTGTGTTGACAATAACCATTAACCTATTTTACAGTGAGTGTCATATTCTGTACCGTGACATCCACGTTTGCTTCGTTATTTTCTGACCATACCTCGATATAATCGCCCGGCGCCAGCGTTACTGTACATACAACAGTTATAGTTTGTATGTCACCGGAAGAGGAATATACTTTTGTTCTTTGCCGGGATCCTGCCACCTGCACCCCGTTTTTATAGATATAAAATGAGTACAGGTAGGTGCCACTCGCCCCTGTTGCTGTCATGGCAGCTGTAACGATAAAGGTCCTGGTCTTTGTACCATCATACTGCAGGCGGTTACTTGCTGGTGAAGTGAAACGGGTTAACTCAAATGTACTCGTGGTGCCAGCCACTTTTTTAGGTGAGTTTATGCCAGTAATATCTGTAGCTGCCGTAGAAGTAATATAAAGACTTCCGGTAGCAGAGCCGTCTCTTTCTGTATTGATACCCGAAGCATCCACTTCCCATTTTTTGGAAAAAGTGCCGTTAACTTTAGTACCATTGCCCATAAAAGCTGTATTTTTAAGGTTCCCCGCTTCGTTGATAGTAGTGATGCCGGTTACATCGAAGGCCGTTGCGGATAAACCGGATGTGGGCTGACTGAAACCTCCCAGTTTTTCAATCACATCAAATGTACCGACTAGTTTTTCGAAAGTTCCGGCATTGGTTGAAAACCAGGCGGTGTTATCCAACAAAAGAGTGGCATTATTTTCATAAGTAATACCCGTTGTATTGCCGGCATAATTGATCACACTGAAAAAAGTGATATAACCGCCTTTTACAAGACCTACTTCTTTGCAGTTGGCAATAATCGCATCCCGGACAATAAGGTTTTCTGTTGCCCCCATATCAAGATTGAATAATTTCGCTCCCGTTGTATTAGCCACCATGGTCAGCAACCTGATCGTTCCGCCCTTGGTACCGGTAAATAACTCTCCTGAACCTGGTGTATAAACCAGTTTATCATTATTGGCATCACGACCAACCAGGTAGCAACCATTCAGGTTGATCTTATCCGTCAGTACAATAGTACCATTGACTTCATACAAAGTACCTGCAACAAGTGTAATTATTCCCCCTGAAGCTGCAGGAAGATCTGAGGAAGATTTTACAAGTTTATAATTCGTCCTTTGCTGACTGGGAGCTGATAACAGGTTTCCCGATGCATCCGTATAAAGCATATTATTAGGGAATATGGAAGCAGAGTTATCCCTTGTATTGGGAAATACAGGTAACTGCAGGTTATTCCCGATACGTAAATTGCTGCTGATGCTGGTGCTTCCCGCAACCGTTAGGGTTGAATCGGGTGTGGAAGTGTTGATTCCAACCCTGTTTTGTGACCAGGGCTGACCTGTTACTCCGCAAAGGAGAATGAGGATGAGAATTGTTTTTTTCATTGCTGGATGATATTGGATGATTAGTAGATAACTATTTTATGTGTGGATATTAACAAAGGATTATTTCGGTCGGTAATACGTATATGATAAATACCTGCTGTGGTGACGGGTAAACTGAATGAGTTACTGTTCAGGTAGACGTTCTGTACCAGTTGCCCTTTATTGGTGTACACTGAAAGGGTAGTGTTGCCCGGTTGCATTCCTTCAATAAAATAAGTGGTGTTGCTCCTGCCAATAGTTGGATATATTCTTACAGGTACTTCCTTACCAAACTGGATGAGCCGGACAGGGGAGTAGTCAAACCGGTTGTCAAGATCAACTATACGGAGACGGTAATAGTTGGCTTCGCTCCCTGGAAAGAGATCAGCAAAAGAATAAGTTTCCAGTAACCCTTGTTGACCAACAGCTGCTTTCGTACCGATCTTTATCCAGTTTCTTCCGTTCAGTGACCGTTCAATTTCAAAATGACTGCTGTTGATTTCCTGCGTGGTTGTCCATACCAGGTCAACCTTACCGGAGTTGGTTTTAACAGCTGTAAAGGTCAACAGGTTTAAAGGCAGGGGAACAATAGAGTTACTGATAAGCGATATCCTGTGAAAGGAATCAATGCCACCGAGGTCAACATAATCGGAGCTGGTATTGATCGTTCCTCCACGTTTACTCCAGATCACGCCGTTGTCAGGTGAGTGCCATTGTACCAGGTTGCTTTCCACCTGGCCGTTTAATTCATTATCAAAATAATTGAAACGGAGGGTTGCATTTAAACCACTATTGCCTGCCGGAGAAATATCGTAATAACGAGTAATGCTGTTGGCGGAAACAATAAATTGTTCACGATGCCCCCTTGTAATAATGGTGGAGCCCAGGTTTTGTGCTGATGTAATGATAGCGCCAAGATTACCGGGGTTACTGGCCGCAGGAGCATTCAGTAGCCGAGTTATAGTGATCGTTCCGGTATTGGTTGGGTTGTCATATATTCTCTTGCCGCTGGTTTCCCCGATCAGTTCACCAGTAGTAAGAAGATTGATCTGGCGGTTGTTCAGGAAAACATTACCACTGCTTAAGGTAAGCTGGCTGCTGAGGGATATATTGGTTTGCAACTCGCATTCACCGCTTGTTTTATCAACGACCAGGTTATAAAAGTTGGGCTGGTTTGATCCGCTGATCAGTTGTGTTGCGGTTCCGTTCAGGCGAAATAAACCCGAAGCTGTGGCATTGAGGTTAACGCTGGCATTATGAACCAGGTTGCCGGTAATATGCACAGCACCACTATTCGTGAACTGGCCTGTACCTTTATTTTCAAACTGGCCCTGGATATAGATATTGGCTGAACCTTGCAGGTATACTGCCGCCCCGTCATTAGTAAATGCATTTTGTGCGAATAAGGAAGATGCCCGGAATAGAAAAAGCAAAGAAAGGCTGAGGGCAACTTTTGTCGTAGTTGGATTCATAAGGTTATTGGATGATTACAATTCTCCTACTAAATAATTAATAAATTTCTAATCTTCTAAGTGTAATATTTAGAAACTAAAGGGATGCACTTAAAACAAAAGAGTTGATTGTCTTAATACATTCTTGAGTAATAAAAAAAATTATTTCAAATCAATTGTTTTGTATGTACCGGAGTAAAAAAAAGCCATAAGTACTCTTATGGCTTTTTAAAGAATGAGATAATTGTAGTTGTTAGATTAGATATGTATGGCTTCCCCATACGCCACTTCAATCGCTTCCTTGATATTCTCACTGATAGTGGGGTGGGGATGAATACTGTTCAGCACTTCATGGTAGGTAGTTTCCAGTTTTCTCGCCACTACTGTTTCAGCGATCAGTTCTGTTACGTTATACCCGATCATATGGGTACCCAACCATTCACCGTATTTAGCATCAAATATTACTTTAATAAAACCTTCGTTATGACCCGCAGCAGTTGCTTTACCGGCAGCACTTAATGGAAACTTACCCACTTTCACATCATAGCCCGCATCTTTGGCTTGTTTCTCCGTATAACCAACTGAAGCGATCTCGGGATAGCAATAGGTACAACCC
>JAEUVP010000352.1 GCA_016786805.1 Chitinophagaceae bacterium
ATTCACATAATAGTTACCAAGCGGGCCATTACTGATCTTAAATAATCTCTTATCACTTAACTGCAAAGCAAACACAGCATCATTGCCCCCATAAGAAGCTGTAAAATAAACGACCCCTTCACTTACACAAGGATAACCCACCACATTATATGAAGGTGATGTCAGCCTTACAAGATTTCCTGAATGGATCTCAGCCTGCGCCAATGCCATTTTACCATCTTTCAAACGAACTGCAGTAACCAAATTATCTTCATCAATGAATTTTGGATCGGTGAACAACATGATATCGGCCGACTTGATCACATTCAGCACTTTTCCATCTTCAGCAGCAATAATATGTATCTCACTTTTCCCATCCGCCTCCACCAGCACGGTTGCGATTTTTTTGCCGCTGGCAGAAATATCAGGGGTGAAGTATTTTGTTTTATGTGTTACAGTCCGTTGCTGCCCGGTTTGAATATCCAGCAGCCGGATCACACTATAATCTCTCCAACCCCATCTTGCATCCGGTTCGTAGGCGGCATATACAATTTTACCATTGCGGTAAGAGTATTGCTCGTCAATGGAAATATCTTTTACACGGATTTGTTTCTCCCCGGTTTTATCCTTGATAAAAAATGCAGGACGATGACGGTAAGTCGTTTTCAGGTACAATAATGAATCTTCGCCAATCGTATAGGGGAACAAATAAGAAGTAATATATTGCTTGTTGACAGGAAACACATACTGGTCCCTTGTTGCTGCTACTCTTGCGGTATTTTTTTGATAGAATTCAAAGGCCTGTTCTCTGAAAGTTTTATAATCCACACCGGCATACCGTTCAATTGCTTTTTGAAAAGGATATAGCAACCCTTTAAAAGCACTGGCATCCTTAGTCACCTTGGTCCAGAAATCCAACCCATATTTCTCACGGCCATAATTCACCAGGAGGTAGCCGAGATAATAGTGATTGGGCACATAATCTTTCAGCGAACCATTCCGCAGCTTCATCCAGGAATATTTCTTCCCCGACTGCCACAAGGAAGGATACGCATTTAAAAATAAGGGCAACCTTCCCCTGCCCTGCCTGGTGAGTACTGTTTCATTATATACTGCATCACCTTCATAAAACCAGTCCGGTACCGACGCATTCACAGCTAATGCCAGGCCTTCTTCACCAAACAAGGTTCCTATTGTTTTACTAAGCCCGTTACGAAAGTTATTGAACTGCTGCACATGCCGGTACTCATGCACCGCCAGCTGATCGGTCCACGAAATACTTCCTTCATCAAAATTGCTGAGTATGGGTGTCAGGTAAAATTCACTGCGAAAAGGGCCCAAACCCACATACCCGTTTCCGACCGTGGTCTGGTTCTGCAACACGATATTGATCTTACGCAGCTGATCACCCAATGAAACCGGTTGCTGTGCTGCCAGGTAATGCACTACAGCAGCTACTCTTTTGGCGGCACTGTCCATACCCACAGGAAAAATGACCCTGGCCGTATCCGTACTGATCTGTTTCCATTTTTGTGAGGGAGGTGTGCCACCAAACTGCTGGCCATAAAAAAGAGTTGTGCAAAAAAGCAAACAAACCGTACCATAAAGTTTCCGCATTGGGAAAAGATTTAAAGGGAAGTTACAACGGAAAATACAAAATCGATACACTGGATAACTTTACCATTTATACAACTGCTTTTCTTACTTGTAAAAAATTAGCGAACTTCATTTTCTTGTTTAAATCATCAAACCCTGCTCATTATGTCAAGACCCGACCTTTCCCGTGTTACTGCTTTCTACCATCGTTATATCAACCTGGTAGAAGAAGATGATTTGGTAACCGCTTTAAAAAACCAATCCGATTCATTCCCTGATTTCCTGGCATCCATACCGGCAGCAAAAAGAGAATACCGGTATGCAGAAGGCAAGTGGACCGTTAAAGAAATGCTGCAGCATATCATTGATACCGAAAGGATATTTGCTTACCGGGGGCTTTGCATAGCCCGGAAAGAACAAGCCTCTTTACCGGGTTTTGATGAGAATGAATATGCCGATAACTCCAAAGCCAGCACCCGTAACTGGGATGACCTCGTGGAGGAGTTCATGGTGACCCGCCGGTCAAACGAGATCCTGTTCGGTTCATTTGATAAGGAGCAATTGGAAACCAATGGAACTGCTAACGGCAACCCGGTATACGTTTTACCAATTGGCTTTATGATGGTGGGGCATATCGAACATCATGTCAATGTACTGAAAGAAAGATACCTGTAGAAAATGAAACAGGGTCATCAATAAAAAAAATTGATGACCCTGTTCAATATGCTTTTTTATCAGAAAGCCTTTTTCGGTTCCTCTGATTTTGCTTTCACTATATTTTGCTGACCGATGATATCATTGACCACTTTCACCGCCTGGTCAAGATAAATATCCTTGCGGAGACTTTTCAGCCAAAGGTTAAAGCGATCCTGTTTGTTCTTATCATTTGCCCAGCGATTCTCCTCTCCTGTCAGTGCAGTTACATCAATCTCATCCTTCAGCCTGAGCAAGGACTCCAACTGGCTGAACGTCGCCCTGATCATCTTTTGCTCAGCACGGTATTTAGTAAGCTGCAGGGAATAGGTCCTGTCATTCTGTTTGGCCAGCCAATCTGTATTTTCCTTGATCAGTTTGAAACGCACATCGTTTTCCAAACGCTGGCTGCTCAATTGTTGAATAGTTTTTAAATCATACCCTGCATTCCAGGCGGAATACGGAGATTTATTGATCTCATCCCAGGGCAGTGCATCTTCATCATCCTTCTCTCTTACTTTCAGGTATTCAAGGTTATCCGGCAACACGATATCAGAGGCAACACCCCTCAATTGAGTGGAGCCACCATTGATACGGTAAAATTTCTGGAGTGTCAGTTTCACAGTTCCCAGTTCAGAATTAGACATGGAGAATCCCGTCTCAGGATCAAGCCCGATATTACGTTGCACCGTTCCTTTACCATAAGTAGAGGTGCTTCCGATCACCACACCACGACCATAATCCTGTATAGCCGCTGCAAATATTTCCGAAGCAGACGCACTGAATTCATTCACCATTACTGCAAGCGGACCTGTGTATAATACATTACGGTCTTTATCTTTTAATACACTGGCCTTATTTTCCTTGTCCTTCACCTGTACGATGGGACCGTCTTCAATAAATAATCCGGCCATTTGCACCACATCATATAAAGAGCCCCCTCCATTGTTACGAAGGTCGATCACAATACCATCCACTTTCTCTTCCTTCAGTTTCACCACTTCTTTCATCACATCTATGTAACTCCGGTTGCCGTTTGGATTATCAAAATCAGCATAAAACTCAGGCAGGAAGATATAGCCGATCTTGCCTCCAGTAGTTTTTACCACTGCACTCCGTGCAAACGTTTCATCCTGCACGATCTCGTCACGAATCAGTGTAACCACCTTAATGGTACCGTCTAATTTCTTCACGGTCAGCCGGACCTCCGTTCCTTTTTTACCACGGATCAGTTTCACCGCATCGGTTACCACGAAACCGGTCAGATCAGTCGGCTCTTCTTTTCCCTGGGCCACTTTCTGAATAAAATCGCCGGGTTGTAATTCACCGGATTTAGCAGCAGGACTGCCGGTTAGGATACTGGCCACTTTTATATTACCTTCATCATATTGCAAAGAAGCGCCGATACCATAAAAACGGCCGCTCATTTCTTCATCAAAATATCGTTTATCAACCGGAGGGAAAAACTCTGAGTGAGGATCCATCGTGGTTGTGATGGCATTCACAAAAACATTGAACTTATCATCATCAGAAAATTTGAACCTGAACCGGTCAAAGGTTCTGTCCATCAGTTTCTTTACTTTTTCT
The DNA here is from genome assembly GCA_016786805.1 of Chitinophagaceae bacterium. Classification (GTDB taxonomy): domain Bacteria; phylum Bacteroidota; class Bacteroidia; order Chitinophagales; family Chitinophagaceae; genus CADEDV01. The sequence goes on from JAEUVP010000352.1 coordinate 3,856, forward strand.
CTTGCTTCTTTCTCCAACTCTTCATCTGATTTCACTACAAAGCCTTCTTTCCCTTTGTTCTTTTCTCTTATATCCAGCGACTCAACATAACGTTCCAGGGTCAGGTATTTCAGCTTTTTTCTCCACCGTTCTTTTCTTTCCGCCTCCGTAGCAGGATAACTAAGCTTATCTGCATCCAGCACCACTTCTTCATCGACTGTGAAATCAAAAGGTTTTAAAAGAAAATCATTATAGATAAGGGCTACTTCCTCCATTCGTTGGTTGAAATTCTTACCAGCCGCTAAAAAGAAAGCCGCATCAGCACCTTTGATCTCATCATCGATCCTGTTTTCATATTTCTTCTGCAACTGGTCAATATCTGCCTGCAGGTACATATTCTTCTCCGGGTCCAGGTCACCCATGAATTTCTTAAACACTTTTTTGGAGAATGCATCATTGATATCCTGGGGACTATAATGGGCCTGGGACATCATTTCACCTACCAGCCGGAGGATCTGCTCGTACTTGCCGGGAGGATTACTGTTGTGGGTGGTGTTTCCAATGGAACGGAATGCCAGGAAGGAGCCGGTCAATGCTAACAACACAACGATCGGGAGTCTTTTCATATTTGTCAGGTATTTAAATGCTTGCCGCATAACCAAAAATAACGTAAAAACGATGGATTTCGTGCCTTTAACTCCTTTTAACACAGGATTTTGATGAGTGGAAAACAGCAGTAAAACTCTCTCGTTTTGCAATGTCAAGAATTAGTGCCCCTAAAAGGGTCAGCAGCACCCAGAACATCCGTTTTCAATGAATTATACAACATATCCGCCCTTTTATTTTTTACAAAAAATCATTTTACCTATTTTTGCCGTCCCAAAACGGTGGTTATAGCTCAGTTGGTTAGAGCATCAGATTGTGGTTCTGAGGGTCGCCGGTTCGAGCCCGGTTAGCCACCCAACAACCCTGTCTCGTCTCAGGCGAGATGGGGTTTCTTTTATCCCATACAGATATGAATTATTGGTTACTGATCATTCCCGTTATTTCTGCCTTTATCGGCTGGGTCACCAATTGGGTGGCCATCAAAATGCTGTTTCACCCGCGGGAACCAAAGAGGTTCCTGGGTATCACATTTCACGGTATTTTCCCAAAAAGACAACAGCAGTTTGCCGAAAAACTGGGCAAACTGGTAAGTGCAGAATTTCTTTCTTTCAGTGATATAGAACAAAAGATAAGCAGCCCGGAAAACCTGAAGAAGATCATGCCGATGATCGAAACACATATTGATGATTTCCTCCGGCATAAGCTCAGCAATGAAATGCCCATATTGAGTATGTTCATTGGTGATAAGACCATTAATTCGCTGAAGGAGGTATTCATGAAAGAATTGGAAATACTATTTCCCCAGGTCATGAAACAATATGCCGCTAACCTGAAAACAGAACTTGACCTTGAGCATATCGTCATTCAGAAAGTATCCAATTTCTCATCCGATAAACTTGAAGAGATTCTTTACCAAATTATGTCCAAAGAATTCCGGTTTGTGGAGATCATTGGTGCCGTTATCGGGTTTATTATTGGCGTGGTGCAGGTTGCCATTACCGTTCTTACCAGCTAATAGCAACTGAACCATTGCTGCTTCCCATTTGTAAAGCAGCTGGTGCCTTTCGTCCAAATGTCACAACCCTGTCAGCAAGTTAGTTCACCTTTACACGTCTAATCGTTAAATTCTAGATTCATGAGAAAATTGTTCTTCGCCTTATCCCTTGTCTTTGTGTCAGTTATCGGCTTTGCCCAGCCAGCAGGCATGGGCAGTGGAAACCGGGGTGGCGGCGGCCAGATGCCCACCGGCCGTTTTTATGGTAAGGTGATCGATTCCAAATCGGGTAAACCGATCGAATATGCTTCCGTTACCCTGCTCCAGAATAAAATGGACACGGCCACTAAAAAAAGAAAAGAAGTGATCGTGGCCGGGATGCTCACCAAACCTAATGGCGAATTCAGCCTGGACAATGTGGCCGTCTTTGGCCCCTCCAAATTAAAGATCACCGTGATCGGGTTTAAGGAATTCACCCAAAATGTTTCCTTTGATATCAAACCGGGCGGGGATATGAGT
>JAEUVP010000078.1 GCA_016786805.1 Chitinophagaceae bacterium
CTTTTCTTTTCGTTGTAAGTCATTCGCAAACCTGCCCGGGCCTTGGCAGTATCAACTTCCAGCGCTGGAATAATATTTCCGGCAGTGCTGTCAGCAACCTCACGAGTAATACAAAATATCCAAACAGCCCATCCAGTACCGGCACCCGGACTTTATTTGAGATGCCTACCAACCAGGGAAGCAATTTGGGTATCCGGATGTATGGTTATATCTGTCCGCCCACAACGGGTAATTATGTGTTCTGGATCGCCAGTGATAATAGTGGCGAATTATGGCTGAGCACTACGATCAATGCAGCGAATAAAGTCCGCATTGCCTATAATACCAGCAGCACCAACTCCCGCCAATGGAATAAATACACTACCCAGAAATCGGTATCCATTGCATTGGTGGCGGGAACCAAATATTATATTGAAGCACTGATGAAAGAAAGTACCGGTAATGATAACCTGGCGGTTGGCTGGGCCAAGCCTGGACAAAGTACTGCAGCACCCAGTGAAGTGATCCCCGGCATCTATCTTTCGGTGAACAATACAACTGATGCACAAGCACCAACAGCACCAACGAATTTAACCGCTTCCAATATCACTACTACCAGTTTTACTTTATCGTGGAGTGCCTCAACTGATAACACGGGGGTGACCGGTTATGATATTTACCGGAATGGTATAAAGATCAATACCGCAAATATGATCGGCACTTCTTATAGTGTTACCGGTTGTTCTCCCAATACCATGTACGCCATGACGGTTAAAGCTAAAGACCAGGCAGGCAACCAGTCTGTTGCAAGTAATACACTTAATACGACCACTCTTACAACTACCGCAGCGACTGAAGTATTTACTGTAAGAACAGTGATCGCCAATCAGCGTATGCCTCATGACCTCGTTTATGGTCCCGATAACAATATCTGGTATACCGAACGATTTGGCGGCACTGTTAGTTTTGTCAACCCTTCAACAGGTAGTAAAACGGTTGTACTTTCTCTCGGTGCAAAAATGGTACGGGTAAGCGGCCAGGATGGATTGATGGGATTAGCCCTCCATCCGCAGTTCAACCAGGGCAGCCCGTATGCCTATATCGCTTATACTTATCAGTCATTGAGTGCCACTATAAGAAAAATCAGGATCGAACGCTATACGTATGATTTCAATTCACAACTATTAGGCTTACCGGTTACTGTACTGGAAAATATCCCGGGCAGTAATGACCATAACTCCGCACGGTTATCCATCGGACCGGATCTGAAACTCTATTATTCTGCCGGTGATATGGGGGCGGGACAATTTGATAATTTGACCCGCACACAAAATGCACAAACGCTGAATGTATACGAAGGGAAAATATTGCGGTTGAATACCGATAGTATTCCCGGGGGCTCATGGATTCCGGCTGATAATCCATTTTTAAATGCCGGGCAACCGACAGCTGTTTATTCGTTCGGGCATCGCAATCCCCAGGGACTTGTATGGGGTAATGTGAACGGAACCGATATTTTATACAGCAGCGAACATGGTCCATATAGTGATGATGAAATCAATACCATTGAACGTGGACGCAATTATGGCTGGCCACAGGCTGCAGGTTTCTGTGATGGTAATTACAATGGAAGGACTATCGGAGGATTTGTTGTGGCCAATGAACAAACCAATTGTACCACACTGAATGTAAAAGAACCAATGCGTTCTATTTTCCCGTCAGAAAATCCACCAACTGGAGGTGATAATATGACATGGCCTTCGATGGCCCCTTCAGGTACTGATTTCTATGGCAGCAATGCCATACCCGGCTGGCAAAATTCATTACTGGTGGCTATGCTGAAATCAGGAACCATCACAAGGTATAAATTGAGTAACGATGGCCTTGCTATCATTTCAGATACCATCAATTATTTTAAAGGCTTAGGACGCTTCAGGGATGTGGTCGTATCTGCTGACGGACTAAAGATCTATGTGGCCTGTGATTCAAGCGGCTCCACTTCCGGCCCAACCGGCGGCGTAACGAGCACACCGGCCAACCCCGGGAGCATTCTTGAATTTACATTTACAAACGGACCCACAACAAGATATATCACACAACAGGAACAACGCCTTCCGGAAAACAATACAGAAAATAAAACGCTGGATATCTATCCGAACCCCGCCAACCAGTTCATCGTGGTATACAATTACAGCACCAGTAACAGGATGGCTTCCTTATTTGACCTGAATGGCCGTTTGGTAAAACAACAACTGCTGACCCAATCAGCAGCAAGGATCAATACCGGCAACCTGCCTCCGGGTATGTATGTTCTGAAAGTAACGGATACAAAGAATAAGCCTGTCAGAACGGAAAAGATAATTATTGCTCATTGATAATGCTACGTCTTTTGAAGAGGGAACCTGCCGTTCCCTCTTTTTTTTTATGCATCCATGCATTTTTCCAGGAAACATGACAAAAATCATGTTCATTCCCGTTTGATTTGGCCGGAATCAGTAACTAATGTTACAAGAATTCATCAGCAACTTTTTTTCCTTTGTTTCACAAAAGAGAAAAGTATGAAGTACATTATCATCGGTGCTGTGGCTGGCGGGGCCAGTACAGCCGCCCGGTTAAGAAGACTGGATGAAAAAGCAGAGATCGTCGTTTTTGAAAAAGGAGAATATATCTCTTATGCTAACTGTGGCCTCCCTTACTATATCGGTGATGTGATCAAAGACAGGAATAAATTATTTGTACAAACAGCGGCTTCTTTCAAGAGCCGCTTCAATATTGATGTCCGTATTTCCACGGAAGTAACAGGTATTGATGCAGCTACCAAAAAAATCTCTGCTAAAAACCTGCTGACCGGTGAAGAATACTCCGAAAGCTATGATAAGCTGGTACTTTCTCCCGGTGCGGAACCGATCCGTCCTCCCCTGCCCGGCATTAATTTACCCGGCATCTTTACATTAAGAAATGTAAACGATACGGATCATATCAAAAACTATGTGCAGCAACGTTCATCCGGTAAAGCCGTAGTGATCGGTGCGGGGTTTATTGGTTTGGAAATGGCCGAAAACCTGCAT
>JAEUVP010000540.1 GCA_016786805.1 Chitinophagaceae bacterium
AAAGCCCAATGCTATTGCGGCAGAACTTTTCTCACACAATTATATCCCTCAATACCGGAAAGCGGTGCAGCATTTTAATAACAAGATCGATATTGATGCGGTGGTTACTAAAATCACCCCACATGCCGTTTTCCTCAACCTTTTTGATGATAAGGTGCAGGCAAGGCTGCCCTTACCGGTTGAAGGCAGGGAGGAGGTCAAAGAAGGTGATATAATCCCGGTGTTGATCAAGCATCTTACCCATACCCGTATCGTGGTGGAACAGGTGAAACCTGCTACAGAATAAAAAATTCATCAGCGCTGCCTGTTCGTTGACCGGTCGTTTGGCCCGGTTTACCTAAGTTACTGTTCAACGCATCATTACCATGACCGGCTTTATTAATTTGCAGGAGAAAATGAACCAGCGATGTCACTGAAAATAACCGGTAAGCTTCCTTCAGGTCAACACCTGGAACGATTGAAACAATCTCCCAACTTTAAAACAAAAGGATTCGAGAATTTATCTGTCACACCCATGATGGCGGAAGATGCTTCCTATTGGAAGATGACCAAAGATTTTTTTAAGAAGAATAAAGATGCTGCACCGGCGCAAGTGTTGCCTTCGGTAAAAACAGATCTGAATACTATTCATCCGGAGGAACCCGTCATTATATGGTTTGGACATTCTTCTTATTTCATTCGCATAGCCAGGAAGAATTTTTTGATTGATCCTGTTTTCAGCGGTAATGCAGCACCACTTTCCTTTATGGTGAAAGCCTTTCCCGGAAGTGATGTATATAAAGCAGAAGATATACCGGTGATCGATTATTTGATTCTCACCCACGATCATTATGATCACCTCGATTATAAAACCATTCTTAAACTAAAAAGGAAAGTAAAAGCCATTTATTGTTCGCTGGGTATCAGTTCTCATTTAAAACACTGGGGAATTGATACGGGTATCATCACCGAAATGGATTGGTGGGAAGAACAACAACTGGATGAAGCAATAACATTGGTTGCCACACCGGCCCGTCACTTTTCCGGCCGTGGAATCAAAAGGGCTCAGACTCTCTGGTCTTCTTTTGTGTTGCAAACAGCAACACATCGTCTATTCCTCGGCGGTGATTCGGGTTATGACAGTCATTTCAAAACCATCGGGGAGAAATACGGGCCTTTTGATATAGCCCTGCTGGAAGCTGGGCAGTACAATACCATGTGGCCGCTGATCCATATGATGCCGGAAGAAACCGTGCAGGCGGCGTCTGACCTGCAGGCGAAATTATTATTGCCTGTTCACTGGGGAAAATTTTCGCTGGCCATGCATGCCTGGAATGAGCCCGTGAAAAGAGTACTGGCCAGGGCAAAAGAACTGAATATTCCTGTCCGCACACCGATGATCGGTGAGCCAACTGTACTGGGTACAACTTATACCATGAACAATTGGTGGGAGAGCTGATCCGTTGACGCTTATTAGCTATTTTTGATTCGTATGGGGTTATATTTTTCATCACTGAACTCGGGGAGTAATGGCAATTGTTATTATGTAGGTAATAGCGAGGAAGCCGTACTGGTGGATGCAGGCATTTCCTGCCGGGAAACCGAGAAGCGGATGAAACGATCAGGGCTGGAGATGGAGAAAGTGAAAGCCATTTTTGTTTCGCATGAACATTCCGATCATATCACGGGTATTCCGGCCCTCTCCAAAAAATACCAGCTGCCGGTATATATCACCAGCAACACCCTGAAAGGAAGTAAGATCCCCATCGAAGAGCATTTGATCCGTTCTTTTGAAGCGGATAAACCAGT
>JAEUVP010000079.1 GCA_016786805.1 Chitinophagaceae bacterium
GAAGATTATGAAGGTTTCAAGATGGCTTGTATTGTGAACCTCGCACTGGATATCAATATTACGGAAGAAGAGTTCCTGAAAACAGATGTCAACCGGCTTACTGACCGTCTTTATAATGAAGCCATTTCCGGATACGAGGCACACAAACTGGAAATAGCCAAACAAGCTTTACCTGTTTTCAAGAACATTAAGCTTACACAGGGAAGCCATATTGAAAATGTGGTGGTACCAATTACAGATGGTAAAAAAGGAATGAATGTATTGACACCACTTCAAAAAACCATCGATACAGAAGGAAGAGAACTGGCGGCTGCTATGGAAAAAAATATCACCCTTGCTGTGATTGATGATGCCTGGAAAGAACACCTGCGGGCCATGGATGATCTGAAACAAAGTGTACAGACGGCTTACCTGGAACAAAAAGACCCACTGGTAATCTATAAGACGGAAGCATTCAGCATGTTTAAACTGATGGGTAGTGAGTTGAATAAGAATATCGCTTCATTTTTAAGCCATTCTTCTTTACCGATTCAGCAGGATAACGTGCCACTAAAAGAAGGTCGCCAAGAAAGAACAGATTACAGTAAAATGAAGGCGAATAAGGATGATGTGGATACGGCTGGCCAGGATTATGGTGCTAATGAAAGAGACCGCTTTGAACCCGGTGGTGGCGGAGAGGTGGAAGTGAAACATGAACCTATAAAAGTAGCCCCTAAGATCGGCAGGAATGATCCTTGCCCTTGTGGCAGTGGTAAAAAATACAAGCAATGTCATGGTAAAGATGCCTGATATTTTTAAATATTTCGCATGAATTGAAAGCCCCGCTATTTGCGGGGTTTTTTGTGCACAATCACTTTAATAAGAGCAAACACCTAGTACAGTATTTTTTTGCCCACAAACGTATATTTCCTATTTTTTACTAGTAAATACTGCAATAGCTTTGCGTTCTCTTACGGAGGAAAAGATGATGACTATCCCCCGTAAGAAATCCGAATCTCAACCCTAAATGAAAACAAAGATGGCCCGTATTTTTACCCTTTTCGCTTTAGTTCTATTCTCCATTTGTCTTTTTTCTTCCAATCTTGACGCACAGAATACTTACGTTAACAACGGCAGCAACTCCAATTATAACCTGAATAACGGGGACAGCCTGTACATCAGTGCAGGTACTTTTACGGGCAAGATCAATTCATTTAACCAGGGAGCAAAGATCACTGTGGCAGCAGGTGCTACATTCCGCCCTGATAAGTTTAATAATCCCCGCGGGACATTGGTGGTATACGGTACTGCCAAATTCAACGAAGACCTGAAAACCAACTCCAATTTTTCACTTATTAACTATGGCACGGTTTGGACCACCCAGGAAGCTGAACTGAATGGCAACTCCCAGGTTTGGATCAACAACTTTGGCGGCCAATTAAAATTTGATAATGGTATCACTATCAACAACAATAATACTATTACTAACAGGGGTACAATAACCAGCAATGGTACGATCACCCTGAATAGCGGAGCTTCCTTCACTAATACTTATGCAACTACAATAACCGGTAGCCTGGTAACTAACGGTTCTTCTTTTACGAACGAAGCCTTATTTCAAACCACTGGCTCCATCACTTTTAACTCAGGTTCAATTGTAGACAATAATTGCCGGATGATCGCCGGTACTGGTTTTACCAATAATTCCAACGCAGTCAATAACGATGGTTTGATGTGGGCAAAAGCGGCTAACGGAAGCGGTAACATCACCAACAGCGGAACGATCACCAATGGCGCAACTGCTAACATTAAGGCTGTCAACTTCACGAACTGGGGTACTGTAAAAGGTAAAGGATATTTTTACTTCACGGGTTCTACCACTAATACTGGTACTGTAGGCGTTAGTGGTAACACGGCCGATACCTTGAAAATATATGATGTATCAAGATCTAATAACAACAGCATCTTTGATCAGCAATGGGGAACCGTTCGTCCCAATACCGTGTACAGGGCTTTTGCTGCTCCCGACACTATTAATAACTTCTCAGGTTGTTCTGTAGAATTACTTTCTAACATACCACTTCCTGTTAAATGGAATTATTTTACCGCAAGTATAGCAGCGAATGTTCCTTCACTGAACTGGTCTGCTGACCAGGATCCTGGAACTACTTTCGAAGTGGAGCGCAGCTATAATGGCACTTTATTCTCTGCCATCAGCAATATCGAAGCAAAGAACAATCAATCCGTATACAACTATAACGACGCCCAGGTAAATACACAGGCTGCTGTTGTTTATTATCGCATCAAAGCCGTTGAACCTGACGGCAACACAAAATATTCTGAAACACGTACCGTGAAATTCAGTAACAAAGCAGGAGTAACTATTCAGGCTGTACCCAACCCTTTTACAAGTCAGTTCAGCATTAACTACCAAACCACCGAAAAAGCAACGATCACTATCCGGGTGTACAGTCTGAATGGTCAGCTCCAGTTAACAAAGAATGCAGCTGTAAGCAATGGTTATAACAGCATAGCTGTAACAGAAGCCTCCTCGCTGGTGAAAGGAATGTATTTAGTACAGATCAGTAACGGCAGTACAATGGTAGCTACAGAAAAATTAATGAAGCAATAGAAGATATAAAACCCTGGACGGTTTCTACACAAAAAGCCCCGCTGATTGCGGGGCTTCATTGTTTCTATCGTTGGTTTATCAGAATGGCTTAGGCTTCTTCAGATCGTATTTCTGCTCGTACCGTTCGTTCAGCAGTTTGTGCTTATCGGTCAGGTCGATCTTTCTTCCTTGTATAAATGCATCTGTTACATTACTCGTACGCATATCAAGTATATCACCTTCACTCACTACAATATTAGCATCCTTTCCAACTTCAATACTGCCGGTCTGGTCACCCATTCCCATTATCTTAGCTGCATTGAGTGAAATAGCCGCTAATGCATCTTCTTTTGACAATCCAAATGCCGCAGCAGTTCCGGCATTAAAAGCCAGGTTACGTCCGCGGGTTTGTGCATCATCATCAGAAATGGCAAATAACACTCCTGCTTTTTGTAAAGCAGCGGCTGTTTTGTAGGGCTGATCTACATCATCGTCTTCACCTGTTGGCAGGCTATGTGGTTGCTGAAGAATAACGGATACGTTATTTTTTTTCAGCAGATCAGCCAGTTGCCAGCTGTCACTTCCACCCACGATCACCATATCAAAACCAAACTCTTTTACAAAATCCAATGCCACCAGTATTTGTTTCGCTGTATTAGCATGTACATAGAGTTTTTGTTTTTTATCAAACAACCCTTTTACTGCTTCAAACTTCAGGTTAGTCTCTTCGTGTTTGGTCTCTCCTAAATAAGCTTTGGCTTGCTTAAAGAAAGTTTTTAGCCCTTCTATTTTTTCCAATCCTTCTTTTACCGGGTCAGCTGCTGGTGCCTGCGGGCCACCTCCTCCACCCCCACCGCCAAACCTTCCGAAGTTGGGTCGGGGCATTAAAGTTGGCATATAAACATGCAGGCCAGCGTCAGATTTATAGGCAGCATCCTGCCAGTTCCATGCATCCAGTTGCACTACAGAGGAGGTTCCTGCAACAAAACTTCCTTCGGGAACAACATTAGCCAAAAGGATACCGTTGGACCTGAGTGTATTGATCACTTTTGAATCGGTATTGTAAGCCACTAATGATCTTACGTTAGGATTCATATCACCGATCTCTCTAACATCCTGCGTCGCACGAACTGAATTAATTCCTACAAGACCCAGGTTGCTGGTGGGCAGGATCAGACCGGGATATACATGCTTTCCTTTCACATCAAAAACCTGGACATCACCGGCAGGGATGGCCACATTTGCTCCCACTTCTTCGATCTTGCCATCTTTGATCTTGATGGTTCCGTTCTCAATTACTTTCCCATTGCCAACATGTATGGTGGCATTCTTAATAAAGATCAGCCCCTTTTGTGGTTTGGCCGGCAATACTGTTTCCTGTGCTGTTGCCCCCAGGAAACAAAAAACCGATATCGCTAATAATATTTTTTTCATGTTCAAAGATTTTAGTCGTTATTAATATCATCTGCATCCACCACCAGTAAACCGTGGCTATGACCATGATCCATACAGGTATGCATGATCTGGTAACTTGGCTGTGCCGGTATTACCGGTGCACCGCTTCTTTTTTCACCGTTCATTTTACGGACCAGGCGTAAGCGTTCAGCGTCTACCAGTTTTTGCAGTTGTTCATCTTTCTGGCGGTCGAAATAGATAGTGCCATCAACAATAGTATAAAGTGGTTTTGCATAAATGCTCAGTGGATTATCACTCCATAATACCACATCGCCATCTTTACCTGTTTTTAAGCTTCCTACTTTATCATCCACATGCAGCATTTTAGCAGGATTCAGGGTTACCATTTTCAGTGCTTCCTCTTCTGTTACCCCGCCATACTTTACGATCTTGGCGGCTTCCTGGTTCAGGCGGCGTGCCATTTCTGCATCATCGCTATTAATAGCTACTGTTAATCCCACTTTTTGCATAATGGCTGCATTATAAGGAATGGCATCTTCCACTTCCATTTTATAGGCCCACCAGTCGGAGAACGTAGACGCAAAAGAACCATGCTTCAGCATTTTATCAGCGACTTTATAACCCTCAAGGATATGGGTAAATGTATTAACCGTATAGCCCATCCTGTTGGCCACTTCCATCGCACTGTTGATCTCGCTCTGCACATAAGAGTGGCAGGTGATGAACCGTTTCTTCTCCAATATTTCCACTAACGCATCTAATTCCAGGTCACGACGCGGCATTATTAATGATGTTGTTGATTTCTTCTCTTTCAACAATTTTTCTTTGGCAGTATTGTATTCCTTCCATACCTGCTGGTAATCCTTTGCCCTGGTGAATGCATCGGTCAGTACTTGTTCCACTCCCATTCTTGTATCCGGGTAACGGTTATTACCTAATGGAGCAGCTGAACGTTTTACGTTTTCACCCAATGCAAATTTGATCTGGCCGGTCCAGTTTTTAAACTTCAGGTCGTCATCATTCTGGCCCCAGCGCAGTTTAATCAATTGTGTTTGCCCGCCGATCACATTGGCAGAACCATGAAGGATATGAGAAGTGGTAACACCTCCGCTCAACTGGCGATAGATATTGATATCGTCAGGGTTCAGGTTATCAGCGATACGAACTTCAGATGTTACCGATTGCCCGCCTTCATTGATAGAAGCGGCAGCAATATGTGAGTGTTCATCAATGATACCCGCAGTAACATGTTTACCAGTGCCGTCAATCACCCTGGCAGCCGGATCAGAAAGATTCTTACCAACACCAGCGATCTTGCCGTTTTTGATCAGCACATCACTGTTCTGCAACACCCCTTCACTTTCGTTGGTCCATACTGTTGCGTTCTTAATAAGAATAGTTTCTTGTTTTGGAGCATCTGCTTCCTCCCATCCAAATGGTTCGAAGGGATAAGTTACTTTACCGATAACAGGAGCATCTTTCTTTTTAGCAGTATCAGGTTTTACTTCTGCGGCCTTTACAAAAGAAGCGGTCCAGGTTAATGAATTGCCCAATGAATCAGTACCTGTTCCATTCCATTCAGTACCGTTGCTGATACCAGTAAGCCGGGTAGCAGTTGCGGGTAATGCCTGGTCAGCAGTTGCAGCACCTCTTCCGGGGAAGCCGCCACCAGCAGGTCTTTGTCCGCCATCAGGAGCACCGGCACCGGCTGGACGCTGCCGACGGACCATCGGCGCATAGTTCAGCTTCACGATCTTACCGTCGAAAGTAAGTTTTGAATTGAGTGTGTCTTTTGCAAACATGGTTGCAGAAGAACCACTCTTTACATCTAATGTGTAATTCTCTGTACCGGCCGGTGTATTCACCACCAGGTTATAGGTTCCGAGCTTATCAGACAAATCTTCTTTCACCGTATATTTTATACCCTGCACCCAGTTCTGCAAGATGATTGTCTTTTCATTAAAGATGGGGCCACTGGTGATAAGAAAATTCGCCAGCTTACCGGCATCAATACTTCCCACTTTATCATACACTCCTAATAAGGTGGCCGGTGTTTTTGTCAGCGCCTCCATAGCTTTATTTTCACTCAATCCATATTCCATCGCCTTCCGGAGATTAGTCCAGAATTGATTGACTGACCTCAGATCAGCGGTGGTAAGACAAAAAGGAATACCTGCCTTTTCAAAAGAAGCAGCAAGTGTGGGAGCCAGCTCCCAATGTTTCATATCATTCAGGGAAACGAATCTTGCTTCATTCGGATCTTCCACATCCTGGGCCTGCGGGTAATTTAATGGCAGGATAAAAGAAGCGTTGGTGGATTTCATTTCTTTGACCCGCTGGTATTCGTTCTGGCCGGCTTTCAAAATGTACTGCACCCCAAATTCATCACCAATGCGGTCGGCCCGAAGATCATTCCATTTATCATTGGCTTCGAAGATCTGTGGCAATCCCTGGCTATCATTCCAGGCCTGCAGGCTGAGGTTAAACCCTTCTGCTGCCGGTTTGCTTTTATACCATTGGGCATCCAGGTAGGTCTGGCGCAGTAAAGCGATCATACCCATCATGGAGCCGGGATAGCTTTGTGCAGACGTTCCTTTATTAAAAGAATAATGGGCCGAAGCCTTTTCCTTAATAACAACAAGGTTTTCTTTCTCATTGGCTAAAGAAACAACGACCCCGGTACCACGTGCAATACCATCTTTTACATGAGAGAGGACGGCACCAAACCCGATTTCACGCAACGGTCTTGCTTTGGAATCATCCACCGCAAAAACTTTGTAGGCATCCACGTCACTTTTAATCGCCTGGTTCCAGCCGTAGGGACCTTTAACAGCCGTTTCTAACTGAGGTTGCTGGGCAAAATTGAAACCGCCGCCGCCAGCTGCTCTTTGGGGAACCGGTGTTCCGTAATCCGCATACATGTCAATAAAGGAAGGGTAGATATATTTTCCTTTACAATCGATCTCAACAGCACCAGCCGGGGCTTTGAGATTGGCACCAACCGATACAATCCTGCCATCTTTAATGACAACAGTGGCATTGGTCAGCGTGGTGGATCCATCTTTTACAACAGTCGCATTCGTGAAAGCATAATGCCCGTGCCGGGGATCAGCAACACCATTTTCCGGGAAGGTAACCTGTGCCCGGGACTGGGTGGCTGCAGCAAATGACATTAATGCCAACACCAGTTTGGGGAGAAGCCTGGTTTTTCTCATTGCAGTATAGTTTTTTTTGTTAGATGATTTTTCCGGGTGATACTTGCGGTGGAAACGAATTCCGAATTTAAAGTAATCAACGCAAACAAACAGAAAGACTTTATGGGTGGCTAAGCCGTTTTTGACAAGAGCCGTCCCCTTCCGATTCCCATAACTTTAGCTACATTTGATTCTTTAATACTATCCAAGTTATGGCGGTTGCCAAATCAGTAAAGCTTGTCCCTGACTTTTCATTGTCTCCCCGCATCGACCAGGTGGGTGTGGAAGAAAGAGCATCCCGTTTTACCAAACGCAGTATCAAGAACGAAACCAAGATGAACGGGTTGAAACTGGTGCTGAATATGATCGACCTTACGACACTGGAAGGGAAGGATACCGATGGCAAGGTGAAACAACTTTGCTACAAAGCCATGCACCCGCATGATGCAGTACCCGGAATTCCCACCGTGGCGGCAGTTTGTGTGTATCCGACCATGGTCAAAGTGGCCAAAAAAGCGTTAGAGGGTTCGGGCATAAAAGTAGCTTCCGTAGCCACCGCTTTTCCAAGCGGGCAGGCAACAAGAGATATCAAGATCAGGGATACCAAATACGCCGTGGCGCAGGGTGCCGATGAAGTGGACATGGTGATCAGCCGCGGAAAATTTCACGCCGGTGAATACAATTTTGTGTTTGATGAAATTGCTGCCATCAAAGAAGCCTGTGGAGAAGCCCGGTTAAAAGTAATTTTAGAAACAGGTGAACTCGGTACCTATGATAAGGTTCGCCGGGCCAGTGATATTGCCATGCATGCCGGGGCTGATTTCATTAAAACATCTACGGGTAAAATTCAGCCCGCCGCTACGATGCCTGTTACGTTAGTGATGCTGGAAGCGATCCGTGATTTTTATTATAAAACAGGAAAAATGATCGGGATGAAACCGGCAGGTGGTATTTCCAAATCAAAACTGGCCCTGCATTATTTAGTGATGGTGAAAGAAGTGCTGGGTGAAGACTGGCTGAGCAATGAATGGTTCCGGTTTGGTGCCAGCAGCCTGGCGAATGATGTGCTGATGCAGATCGTGAAAGGAGAAACGGGATTGTACCAGAGTGCAAATTATTTTAGTGT
>JAEUVP010000404.1 GCA_016786805.1 Chitinophagaceae bacterium
CCAGATACCTTTGTATTTTTTTGTTTGCTCCATTTTTCAAAGTTTGCGCAAAAATAAGGCAGCATGGTTAAATCAAAAAAAGAGATTTTACTCTTTTGCAGTTGTTTTTTTGAATAACAGGATCGGTATTGATACCAAAGCGCCGGTCAATGCAATGATCCATTTTGTTGCTACCACAAAATGAAAAAAGCCAAATTCATTTCCAATCTGCGGATTGTTTATCCATTTCAGCAGGTAGCTGTTTTCCGTGATGTCTAAACCCCAGGCAAGTAATTGCAGTATGGCCAGCAGGCAGAGTAATTTCTTCAAGGCACCTGGTTTAAACTTAGCGGAAGCCATCATGCATAAAGCCGCAATGCCGGGGAAGATGCCGGCCATAAAAACAAAATCAAAACTCAGGTGGTAGCGGAGGATGGTTCGTACCGGCTGATCAAGCCCTGCCAGGATCGCCATAACTTTCTCCTTAGGGTAAAACAGTTCCAGGCCCATGATGGTAAATTTTTCCCCCTGTACCAGCAGGTCATTTTCCATCCATTTCATACAAAAGGAAGCGGCCACTGCCAGCCCGAGACAGAACAGGAAAAGTTTTTTCCAGCGTTTTTGGTTTGAAATCATACGTTTGCGGAGATTTTTTTAAAGGATTGTTCCAAATAAAAGTACGAACAGTCGATGTTTTTTCTATATTCGTATTCAATGTGTTTAAAGGACACGACGATTTTAGGATTCAGACACATATCTAACGATTGACGACCATGAGACTTCAGTTTTATTTACGCTTTCATACCCAGGTTGGCCAGAGTTTATGGATCAGCGGGAATGCAGAGGAATTAGGAAATGACGACCCGCAGCAGGCCCTGGCTCTTGAATACCTGAACGAGGAATTCTGGCAGGCTACCATCGAGATCAGGAAAAAAGACGTTGAGAAAAGTATCCGGTATAAATATTTTCTGAAAAATGAAGATGGCGAACTGATTGGTGAATGGGGTAATGACAGGCTTGTTGATGTGTTCCGGAAGGAACTGCAGGAAATACAAATGGTAGATACCTGGAACCATGCCGGGGAATATGAAAACGTTTTCTTCTCGCTTCCTTTTAAGAATGTTTTGCTTGAACAACCCGCTTCAAAAAGCAAAGTAAAGACGGATAAAAATTTCACCCATCTCTTTAAAGTAAAAGCTCCCTTATTAAACAAGAACGAGATCGTTTGCCTGTTGGGCAGCGGCGAAACCATGGGCGACTGGACAACAGAGAAACCGCTGTTGCTGTCGAAAGAAGAAGATTGGTGGGTGGCAAGACTTGATCTGAAAGAAAATGGTTTCCCGATAGCCTACAAATATGGCGTCTATGATACCGGTGAAAAGAAATTTATCCGCTATGAAGATGGAAATAATCGTTTCCTATTTAGTGATGGCGGTAAAAAGAAGATCACTATTATTCACGATGGGTTTGTTCATATTCCCAATAATACCTGGAAAGGTTCGGGAGTGGCAATCCCTGTATTCAGTCTCCGCAGCCGCAATAGTTTCGGAGTAGGGGAGTTCACGGATATCAAATTGCTGGTTGACTGGGCCAAGCAAACCGGATTAAAACTCGTACAGTTGTTACCGGTGAATGATACGACGGCCACTAATACCTGGCTGGATTCTTACCCTTATGCAGCTATTTCAGCATTTGCCTTACATCCGCTTTATATCAATTTGTCGCAGGTAGCCGGTAAAGAACAAGCAGCAAAGATCAGTTCACTCAAGAGAAAGCAAAAACAACTGAATGACCTGCCGGCGGTGGATTACGAAGCCGTAATGAAATACAAACTTTCTGTATTGAAAGAATTGTATGAGGTTGCAGGTGAAGAATGTCTTGCCGGGGATGACTATAAAAATTTCTTTACAAGAAACGGGCATTGGCTACTGCCTTATGCTGCCTTCAGTTATTTCAGGGATAAATATGGCAGCTCACATTTTGAAGAATGGAAAACAAACGGAACTTATAAAAAAGAAGAAGTAGAAAAAATATTCAACTCCCATTCAGCTGCGGCCAAAGCCATGAAGATGTATTGCTTTATCCAATACCATCTTCACCTGCAATTAAAAGAAGCAGCTGACTATGCTCACAAGAAAGGGATCATCCTGAAAGGAGATATCCCGATCGGTATCTACCGGCATGGTTGTGATGCATGGACTGACCCCGAACAATACAATATGAACTGGCAGGCCGGTGCACCACCGGACGATTTTGCGGCGGTAGGGCAGAACTGGGGTTTTCCAACTTATAACTGGAAACGTATGCAGGAAGATGGCTTTGCCTGGTGGAAGCAACGTTTCGAACAAATGAGTGACTATTTTGATGCCTTCCGCATCGATCACATACTTGGGTTCTTCCGTATCTGGAGCATCCCTGCTGATGCCGTACAGGGTATCATGGGTCGTTTTGTTCCCTGCCTTCCGGTACACATCAATGAATTCGGGGAAAACGGTATCTGGTTCGATTACCAAAGGTTCTGCAAGCCTTTCATTAATGATGATATCATCAATGAAACCTTTGGGCATGGATTAGGCGGCGTGGTTCGCTCCGAATTTTTAGTTCCTAACGAAGTGGGAGGATACGATCTGCAGGATGGATACCAGACACAAAAACAGGTAGAGCAGCATTTTGCATCGCATGAACATTCGGAAGAAACTGAGCGGCTGAAAAATGGCTTGTATGACCTGATCTCCAATGTGCTTTTCTTTGAAGAAGAAAGTTCGCAGGGACAGCATTTCCATTTCCGCATTGCGATGGAAAAAACATCCACTTTCCGTTATCTTATCCCGCATGTGCAGGAGCGGTTAAAAAATATCTATATCAATTATTTCTTCCGCCGCCAGGATGAATTCTGGAAGAAAGAGGCCATGCATAAATTACCACAGCTGAAAGCAGCCACCAATATGATGGTTTGCGGGGAAGACCTGGGCATGGTGCCGGAATGTGTGCCGGATGTGATGAAACAACTTGGTATCCTGAGCCTGGAAATACAGCGGATGCCCAAGGATCCCAAAAAAGAATTCTTCCATCCCAACGATGCACCTTATATGTCGGTGATCACACCCTCCACCCATGATATGAGTACCGTAAGAGGCTGGTGGGAAGAGAACCGGGAACGTACACAGCAATTCTACAATAACATATTGGGACAATGGGGCGAAGCACCTTACTATTGTGAATCATGGGTGAACCGTGCCATTGTGTTGCAACATTTATATTCACCTGCTATGTGGAGCATCTTCCAGTTGCAGGATATATTGGGTATGAGTGAGACATTGCGCCGGGAAAATCCACACGATGAACGGATCAATAACCCGGCTAACCCCAAACACTACTGGCAATACCGCATGCATCTTTCACTTGAAGAGCTGATCAAACAAAAAGAGTTTAATGAAGAATTGAAAGGCTATGTGGAAAATAGCGGAAGGGGATAAGTTATATTTGCGGAATGAAAGTTCAGTACTGGTCTTACCAACTCAAATTCAGGCATCCTTTTACGATTTCCAAAGGAACAAAAACCCACCAGCCTACATTGATCGTGGAGCTGGAACATATGGGCATTAAAGGATACGGTGAAGCCCCTGCAATTGCCTATTATAATATTCCCGTAGAGAAAATGATCGCTGACCTGGAAGCAAAAAAAATGTTCGTGGAGAAATTTGCTTTTACCGATCCTGAACGTTACTGGCACTACCTGCATCACCTGATCCCCAATAATCATTTCCTGGTCTGTGCCCTCGACATAGCTGCCTGGGACTTATATGGCAAAATGAAAGGGAAACCCCTCTACCAATTATGGAATGGAGATATTTCTAAAAATCCAATCACTGATTATACCATCGGGATTGATTCCATTGAAAAAATGGTAGCCAAACTCAAGGAGAAACCCTGGCCCATTTATAAGATCAAAGTGGGCACGGCTGATGATATTGCCATTGTAAAAGCCTTGCGGGAAAATAGCAATGCCATCCTGCGGGTGGATGCCAATGCAGCCTGGGATCTTCAAACAGCCCTGCAATTGATTCCCCAATTAAAAGAACTGGGAGTGGAACTTGTTGAACAACCCCTAGCCAAAGACAACTGGGAGGGAATGAAAGTATTATACAAAGAATCTCCATTACCACTTTATGCAGATGAAGCCTGCGTGTACGAACAGGACGTGGAAAAATGCAAGGATCATTTTCATGGAATCAATATCAAACTCACCAAGTGCAGCGGTATCACACCCGCAAGAAGGATGATTACTAAAGCAAGAGAGCTTGACCTGAAGGTGATGCTGGGTTGTATGAATGAATCCACGGTGGGTTCTGCGGCCATGGCACATCTTTTACCTTTCATTGACCAGGTGGATATGGACGGGCCATTATTATTAGAAGAAGATGTAGCCACCGGTTTGACCTACGATTTTGGGAAAGTCACTTGCAGTGATCAACCGGGACTGGGCATCACCTTCACTGGTTTACAAGCTCCGTAACAAAAATTACCGGTAACCTTTACCCCAAACAGGTATACTTATTACCCATTTTTCCCGTTTATGAATAAACTGGCCACTGACGGCCTTAAATTTGCTATACGTTCTCATCAAACAAGTATACCATGCGAACGAACAAATTACTGATCCTCTTCATTTGTCTTTCCACTGTTGCCAGCAGCCAGCGGTTACATGTGGGCCTCTTTGGTGGCCTCGCCGCCTATAACGGAGATCTGACAGATAAAATATTACCCAAAAAAGTAACGAATGGTGCGATTGGTCTCACCCTGAATTATGAACTGAAAGACCAGATCATGCTCCGTGGCGGATTGACCTATGCAATCGTTGGTGGTGCCGACCGTTTCAGCGATAAGCCTTACCTCGTGGCCAGGAACCTGGCTTTTGAAACCAGGATCATTGAATTAAGTGCTGTTGGGGAGTATTATTTTTTCAATCTCTATGACCGGCGCTATTCTCCCTATGTATTCGGAGGCCTTGCTGTGTTTCATTACAATCCATATGCTTATAATGGATCCACTAACAAAATATTCCTGAAACCACTCAGTACGGAAGGACAGGGTATAGCTGGTTATCCTGACCGTCAACCTTATAGTCTCACGCAGGTGGCTTTACCATTTGGGGGCGGTGTAAAATTTGCCATTAACGACAAACTGAGAATCGGTGTTGAATTAGGTATGCGCAAACTATTTACCGATTACCTGGATGATGTCAGCAAAAATTATATTGATGTCAATGACCTGCTGGCTGCCAAAGGCCAGTTAGCGGTTGATATGTCTTATCGTGGCGATGAACTGCC
>JAEUVP010000482.1 GCA_016786805.1 Chitinophagaceae bacterium
GCTTTTCTGGGCGGCAGTCAGCGGTAAATCTTCAGGGTCCTCGCCTGCATCAATGATCTTTTTCCGGAAGAAGGCAGCACATATGGTACAGGTGGAAGCAGAAGAAATTGTATAGGCATATAAATTAGCCAGTCGTTTTCCCAATATTTTTTCCACCGATTCAAACAAAGAATACCATTGCATATATACTTCAAATGCAAGCAATGAGTGGCCCAGTGTCCGCTTGGTATTTGTAAGTGCCCCGTTATACCCTTCCACATGCCTTTCAAAAGCGATCCGCACTGAAGGTGCCAGCTCATTGGGCCTCACTGGTTCAATTCTTGCCATACACTATTGCTTTTTATTACTTTTTCTCAAGTCAAGATTGTGGAAAAAAAACAACCTTGCTACATGGATACTCCTGTAACGGTTTCCGGCAGCTAACTGCTGAAAAAGGTTCATATACCCAAACTGTAAATTATCATGCTTATTCAGGTGATAATTAAACCCCAGGAAAAAACGGTTCTGGTCAAAGTAATTATTGATGATCTGTTTCCCGAAGTTTACATGCACTTCATCATTCACTACAAAAGACAGTGTATTGGGTTGGAACCTTTTTTTACTCAATGCAAGCTGTGAAAAGAAATTATAACGGATCCGGAAATTAAAAATATAGCCAGAAGCCAGCTCATCATTATTCAGGATTTTTCGTCTCCATCGTTCTTCCAGGCGGAACCACTGCATCACTCTTACCTTATTGTAGCGATTATGCCATTGTAGCTGTTGCCAGGGCCGGTGTTCCGGTTGTGATATATTCTTATGCGCATCAGCAGGAAAATGATTGATAAAAGCATACCCCGCAGTTAGTTTTGCATCATCCGTCAGGTAATATGTCAATCCCAGCCTTACAATTCCCTGCGAGAAATTGGTAAAAAAATCTTCTTTGGTTCGCAGGTGAAGGTCTGTCCACATCCCCCATTTATTACTAAACCGTGTTTGATTAAAATAACCCGTCCAAACCTGTTGCACTGATTCAGTTTGCTTTACTTGCGCATTTACACTACCGCCAGATATGATCAGCAGTGCACAGAACGCTGAACGGAGCGTCGCAACAACAGCTGATAGTAGTAATTCCGTTTGGTTACTCCTTCTTTTACAACTAAAAACAGCATCCCGAAGAATCGGGACGCCTTTCTCTAAAACTTGCTTATCGAAAAAAAACAGGGTCATAAGTTTCTTTATTAAAATGCATACCGTAAGGTTATGCCATAGGTTCTTGGATCTCCCAGTACTCCGGCATAATGCCCGGCATTACCACCGGCCGGCAGCAGTTGCTCATAATAATCTTTATCGAATAGATTACGTCCCCAGACAAAGGCTGAAAAACCATTGACAGACCTGAAGCCAAATCTTCCATTGATCAGCGTATAGCCATCTATATTGAGGTAAGCAGAAGGTGAGGGACTGGATGAGAAAGAGGAACGATAATAACCATCCAGCGCCACAAAGAATTTTCCGGCTTTGCCTAAGAAAGCAGCCGGTGTGGTAAACTCAGCACCCAATGATCCCGCCCATTTGGATATGCCCGGGAGCTCTCCGCCGGAAATATCTTTGAATGCTTTCTGTACGCCATTCTCTGTTAAACCTGTTTCTTCCAATGGGAGCGGCGCATTGGTAAATTTTACATACTTGGCGTCAGTATAAGTTAAAGCTCCGTATAATGAAAACTGGCTGGCTTTAAAATTTGCATCCAGCTCAAGGCCTTTTACATTTACTTCTTCGGCATTGGCAATGTAGCCACGATTAACTCCCAACTCAGCTGATTGAACATTTGTCTGGTAGTTCTTTATATCAGTGTTATGAAATGTCAGGTTCAATGTTAAGTTATCAATTGGATTGGATTTAATACCCAATTCAATATTCTTTACATCTTCAGGTTTTATTACTGCCAGGTCAGTTGCTGGCTGGCCATTCACGGTTGGGAGGCCAGCCACATTAACACCCACGGGCTTAAAACTGGTGGAATAAGTTACAAAAGCATTGATGTGTTTATTGGCCCGGTAGGCAATAGTAAGCTGGTAGGTCAGGTTATTCTCATCAGCATCCGCCACATAAGACTGGCTGCTGTAAACACCATTTTTAAATCCCTGGAGTGCTGCCTTATCGGCTTGTGAGCCATTATACGTAGCAGTATCCAGGCCGCCGGCTGCCACCCTGTTGTAGCTTACATCTTTCTTGTCGTAATTGAAACGGAGACCAGGTAATACATGTAATCCTTTCGTGATCTCCCAATCAACATTGGCAAATGCTGCCGCACTCTGTGATTTGATCGAAGCCTTTGTGTAAATTCCATATCCCTCAAAAAGGCCCGGTGTTTTCCAAAGATTGCTGGTGGAGCTTTGCGAAAAACGCCATTGCGCCGAACCAGATTCTTCTGTCCCATTGATTTTAACTTCCTGGTCAATATAAAAGAGTCCGACTACACCGCTCAACCGGGAAGAAAATTCTCCGGCATACCGAAGTTCCTGCGACCAGTTACGGTGCTTAGCAGGGTTTTGCGATTTAGCCAATGCCTGCAAGCCGGTAAAGTCCCGGTCGTTGGAAGGATCCCAATCCCAATAACGCCAGGCCGTAGTTGCAGTTAGTGTGCCCTCGCCTATTTTAGTATCTGCATTCACCGATACGCCACCCAGGTCATTACCCGATCTCCAGGGAGTATCATGATCAATCTTCCTGTCAAAAGCATTCTGGCTGGGTAAGCTGTAACCAAGATCAGCAATGATTGCATTGAACTGTCGGTAGGCCGCCCGTTTTGTTTGTACAACACCGGCTACAACCTGTGCATAGCCATCGGGCCG
>JAEUVP010000514.1 GCA_016786805.1 Chitinophagaceae bacterium
ATGAGTGCAGCAAAAAATAAATTGACAGACGTTCAGAATAACGACAGCGGGTTGCATGGCCAGTATAAGACATGGTTCCTGGATTATGCATCCTATGTTATATTGGAAAGAGCAGTTCCTGCCATTGAAGACGGATTGAAACCGGTACAACGCCGCATCCTTCATGCCATGAAGGAAATGGATGACGGACGTTATAACAAAGTCGCTAATATCATCGGGCAGGCCATGCAGTATCATCCGCATGGAGATGCCAGTATTGGCGATGCGCTGGTAAACATGGGACAGAAAGATCTGCTGATCGATACACAGGGTAACTGGGGCGATGTGCGGACTGGTGATGATGCCGCTGCCGCCCGTTATATTGAAGCAAGGCTCAGCAAGTTTGCATTAGAAGTTGCTTTTAATGCCAAGACCACCCAATGGCAATTGAGTTATGATGGCCGTAAGAATGAGCCGGTCACTTTGCCGATGAAATTCCCCTTGCTGCTGGCACAGGGAGCGGATGGTATTGCGGTGGGTTTGTCAACCAAAATTCTTCCGCATAATTTCTGTGAACTGATCGAAGCGGCGATAAAATATTTGAGAGGCAAACGTTTTGAACTCTATCCCGATTTCCTCACGGGTGGTATGATCGATGTGGCGGATTATAACCAGGGCAAAAGAGGTGGTAAAGTAAAGGTGAGGGCACATATCGAAGAAGTGGATAAGAAAACACTGGCGATCAAAAGCGTTCCTTATGGTGTGACCACCACGCAGCTGATGGAATCCATCGTGAAAGCGAATGACCAGGGAAAGATCAAGATCAAAAAAGTGACCGATAATACGGCAGCGTTGGTGGAAATACAGGTTGATCTCGCACCCGGTATATCGCCTGATATCACTATTGATGCCTTATATAAATTCACGGATTGCGAAGTGTCCATTTCGCCCAACGCTTGTGTGATCGTGGATATGAAACCCCAGTTCCTCGGCGTACAGGAATTGCTGAAACTTTCCACGGATAAGACAAAAGATCTGCTGGAGCAAGAACTGAAGATCAAACTGGGAGAGCTGCAGGAGAAATGGCATTATACCTCTTTAGAGAAAATATTCTTTGAAGAGAAGATATACAAGGAGCTTGAAAAGAAACATGAGACCTGGGATAAGGTACTGGAAGCAATTGATAAAGCGTTTACGCCGTTCAAAAAACAACTGAAAAGAGATATCAGCCGGGAAGATATTGTGAAGCTGACCGAAAAACCGGTACGCCGTATCTACAAACTGGATATTGATGAACTGAATGCACAGATCAAAGGACTGGAAGCTGATATCAAACAGGTAAAATCGGATTTAAATAACCTGGTGGATTATGCCGTTGCATATTACGAGAACCTGCTGAAGAAATATGGTAAAGGCCGGGAGCGAAAAACAGAGATCAAACAGTTTGAAGTGATCGAAGCCAAGAATGTGGCGATTGCAAATGCAAAACTATATGTAAACAGGGAAGAAGGTTTTATCGGAACAGGATTGAAGAAAGATGAGTTACTGTTTGAATGTTCCGACCTGGATGATATCATCGTGTTTGCCAAGCGGGGTATCATGAAAGTGGTGAAAGTGTCGGATAAGACATTTATCGGCAAAGACATTTTATATGCGGCCGTTTTCCAGAAGAATGATGAACGGACTACGTACAATATGATCTATGCGGATGGCGCCACAGGGATAAGTTACGCCAAACGTTTCAATGTGACCGGGGTGACCCGTGATAAAGAATATGACCTGACCAAGGGGCATGAAAAATCCAAAGTTCATTATTTCACCGCCAATGCCAATGGTGAAGCTGAAGTAGTGAAAGTGGTATTGAGCCCGGCCTCCTCAGCCCGTATCAAAGAGTTTGATTTTTATTTTGAAGAACTGGATATCAAAGGCCGTAGCAGTATGGGTAACCAGGTGACGAAGTACCCGATCAAATCCGTGAAATTTAAAGAAGCGGGTAAAGCTACCCTCAGCGGACGTAAACTCTGGTTTGATGAAAAGTTCGGCCGGCTGAGTGCGGAAGAGAAAGGTATTTACCTGGGCAGCTTTGAACCGGAAGATAAAGTGCTGGTGATCTATATTGATGGTAATTACGAGATCACTGACCAGGAGATGACACAGAAATTTGATGCCGAGAAAGTATTGCATATCGGGAAATTCTATCCCGAGAAAATCATCACTGCGGTATATGTTGACAACGAGAAGAAGCAATATATCGTGAAGCGTTTCAAAATTGAAACAACCACACTCAAGTC
>JAEUVP010000086.1 GCA_016786805.1 Chitinophagaceae bacterium
AATAAGGTCTTTAGACAACAAACCAAACCCTTCTTTGGCTATATACAAACGTCCAATAATCACCGGCCTTTTATGATACCGGCTGCTGATTCGGCGTTTAAGAAAATAGTGGTGGATGATATCACCTTGAGAAAATACGGCTTTGAATCGCTGGATGAGTTCAACACGTTCCGTTACTCCGATTACTGCATTCAGCAATTCCTGGAAGCCGCACAAAAAGAACCATATTTCAACAATACCATTTTTGTTTTTATCGGTGATCATGGTGTGGCAGGTGATGCTTCAGCCATGTATCCCGCTGCCTGGACCGACCAGCGGCTCACGGACGAGCATGTACCTTTACTTTTTTATGCCCCTGCTTTATTACAACCACAGCGAAGATCAGAAGTGGTATCACAGATCGATGTAATGCCCACCATTGCCAGTATGATCCAGCAGCCCTATGTGAATACCACCCTGGGCCGCGACCTGCTGGATCCTAATAAAAAATACAATTTTGCGTTTATCACCAATACGGCGGGGCAAATTGGAATGGTGACCGATGATTTTTATTTTTTCAAACACCTTGAGTTTCCCGAAGAACAATTGGTTCCCGTTCGCTACAGTGCCAGCCGCTTCAGCAAAGCACAGCAGGATTCCATCCGGCAACAACTCTCCACGTTTACTACTGCTTTCTTTGAAACAGCCCGTTATTTAATCATGAATAATAAGAAGGATTAGGGAGAATTGGTAACAGGCAATAAACAACAGGCAATTTGCAATGAGCAATTGGCTGGCTTCTTAACCTCAAATTTCAAACCTCAAACAGAAAAACATCTATTTCTCTGCAACAATGATAAGTCTTGCTGTTTTTCTCACATCATAGCTGTTGAAATCATAATCCCCAAATACTTCCTGCACTTGTAAGCCCTGGAAACTGAGCATATCGGTAAAATCACCTAAGGAGAACTTGGCTACTTTCTCGGTGTACACTAAAGGTTCTTTTAATGTGACGTCGCTAACGGTGATCTTTTTATAAAAATGGGTTTCATCATCCCAGCGGTGAATGGAATAATGCGTGCCGTCAATTTCTTTCTCTTCCCGGTGTACGAGTCTTTCTTCTGCATAATGCACATTCAGGTAGTCAATCACCAGCCGGCCGCCTTTTTTCAAACTTTGGGCAATGGTGCGGATGGCATCATCATGTTCCCTTCTTGTTTTAAAATAACCAAAGCTGGTAAAGAAATTAAAAACGAGGTCAAAATAGTTGGCATAAAAAGGCAGCCGCATATCGTGTACAAAAAAATCCAGGTGATCGTTCTCAAATTGCCGGGCATACGCAATACTGTCAGCTGAAATATCAATGCCGGTAACGGTATAGCCCATTGAAGCCAGTGTTTTGCTATGCCTTCCCTTTCCGCAGGCCACATCCAGCATGCGGCTCCCCGGTGCCGGTTGCAGGTGCTGCACCAGTTTTTTGATAAAAGCTTCCGCTTCCTGCTCGTCGCGGTCAAAATAGAGCTTATGATAGAAGGTGGAATTGAACCAGTCTTTGTACCAGGCCTGTTCAGGCATATAAAAGTTTCCGCAAATGTAGTGTCAACAATCAAGAACTGTTGAATTTGAAAACCGTATTTTTGCAACCCTTAATCAAATAACTGAACTGTGGCGTTAATTAAAAGTATATCCGGTATTAGAGGAACGATCGGCGGAAAACCGGGTGATAACCTTACTCCTGTTGATATTGTAAAATTTGCTGCGGCTTACGGCACCATTATTACCGATGGAAAAACCAGTGCAACCATCGTTATCGGCCGGGATGGCCGTATCAGCGGGGAGATGGTCCAGCAGCTCGTGGTTAATACACTAACCGCTTTGGGCATTGATGTGATTGACCTGGGTCTTTCCACCACACCAACGGTGGAAGTGGCCGTGAAAATGGAAAAAGCAGATGGCGGCATCATCTTAACCGCCAGCCATAACCCCAAAGAATGGAATGCACTGAAATTATTGAACAGCGAAGGCGAATTTATTTCCGCCGAAATTGGCGCACAGGTACTGGAACTGGCGGCCAACGAAGATTTCTCATTTGCTGCAGTTGATAAATTAGGAACGGTAACCATCAATAACAGTTATCTCGAAAAACATATTGAAGCGGTAGTCAATTACCCGCTGGTGAATGCGAAAGCGATCGCCAAACAACATTTTAAAGTGGTGGTGGATGCCATCAACTCCACCGGTGCCATTTATGTACCGGCCTTATTAAGGGCATTGGGGGTGAAAGATATTGTGGTGCTGAACGGCGAAGTGAACGGGAAATTTGCGCATAATCCTGAACCATTGCCTGAACATCTTTCCCAACTCAGCAGTGAAGTGGTGCAGCAAAAAGCCCATTTGGGTATTGCTGTGGATCCTGATGTGGAC